>NZ_JAZHUW010000001.1:0-134416 GCF_036453465.1 Lactimicrobium sp. | reverse complement strand
AGTTTTTGACCAGATGGAAATGGTCATAGACAATATCCAGCCAATCGCAACGTTCCTTAAAAGCTTCTTCAAAGTCACTGTTCATATCACAGGCCACGGCCTTCACGTTCTTCATCCAGTCGATGCCGATCCAGTCAATAAAGTCATATACAGCCTGTTTCTTCTTGCCATAGGCAAGGTACAGCACATGTCCGCTCTTCATGTCCATGATCAATGTGGCGTATTTATGGCCTTTATGAAGAAGGAATTCATCAATGCCAAGATACTCCGCGTATTCTGAAGGCTTCTTCAATTCCTTGCCTTCACCATTAACGGTATACAATTCCTGAAGACGCTTCTTATCGATCTCCTTGACTGTATTCTTGCTTAAACCGGTAATGATGGATATTTCCTTCATTGTCAGTCCAAAGCGAAGCAGATCGCATGTATAGTTCTCAAGAGCAGCTGTAATCAGATGCCCCTGAGCCTTGAAATCTACTGGTTCTGTATAAGTGCTGACCGGACAGTTCTTATTCTGGCAGAGTACTCTCTGCTTGGATACAACGATATGGGTATAGGTACCTCCCATAGGAATGTGCTTCAAGTCAACCTCGGATGTGCCGTTATACACCATTTCCTGACCACAGCAGCTGCAGTAGATCGGCTGTCCGTTAAGATGATTCATCTTTCCCTTAAAGAAGTATTCAGTGACTTTGCGTTTGGCAGGTCGGGATGATGTACCCACAGAGACTTCTTTAATGGCCGTTTCAGGCATGCCAACCTGGGTAAAGGAAGGCAGACCGGATGAGAATGTTAAAATGCCACTCTGGAGCTGTACATCAGAAAGCGAATCAATCAGATCATGGGCATCAGCTCGAAGATCTTCTGATCTTGTATCAAGCAATTCTTCCTGAATAAGCGGCTGTGTGTTAACATTCATATGGATCTCCTATTTTGTATGTTTGGGCACACACAATTATACGAGATCCTTTTTTGTATTCGTACTATATCTCTGCCCCACAGGGCTTCATCATATCAACACGTTTTGGGATTGAGCCGTTTTTCATGAAGACTGCGGTAGTAGTTGATCAAACAGCCATCTGCCAGGATTTCCCTTTCATCTTCACTGAGATCACCAGTTGTAAGATGCAGCGGCTGTACTTTGCCATCCTGATATACCCATGCTTTGTATGGCAGATCCTGCAGCAGTGCTTCACGGACATTTGTGATCAATACCCAGCTTCCTTTCGGCAGCTGCTCTCCTTCTTCTGTTAAAAACGGAATCATGCCCCAGTTGATGCAGTTGGAACGATAGCGCTTGGTTGCATACTCTCTGGCAAAGTTGGCAGCACCGCCCAATACTCTCTGACAGGAGGCAGCCTGTTCACGGGCAGAGCCATCTCCCGGCTTTCTGGCATAGATGGCAGAGCCAATGCTCAACTGTGCCGGATCTGTATGGATACCGTTTTGAGCAAAGGCAGAAAGCACCATCTGGATCTCTGGTGCCGATACATCATCTCTGATCTGCCTGATCTGTTTTGCCTGATCGACATAGTCAGGATCACGTCTAGACAGTGTGAACTGGGCAAGACGTTCCGGATTGGAGCGGAAAGATGATGTTTCACCGCTGGGAATGAGCTCATCGGTTGTGGTAACCGGATCATCCAGGTGGCTGACAACTTTGACAAGCAGGCTGTCTTTCAATGACGGCTGTTCCGGCCAGTCTTTGATGTTTGGTCCAAAGCGCAGCTTGTATGCAGGATCTGCTTTCTGCCAGCCGTTGTAGACACGTTTTGTATAGATGGAGCCATCAAATACATATGGCTGAATCACAGGTGCAGATGAAACTTCTTCATCCGCTGCACTCAGGATACCCTGGTGCACTGCGGTTGCGGCAATGGAGCGGGCATCCATCAGGCCAACAGAGGCAATCTGTCCTTCCGTTGGCTTGGAACCTTCGCGGTTCGGGAAGTTGCGGGTTGTATGGCGGATCGAGAATTCACCATTGGCTGGTGTCTCACCGGCACCGAAACATGGTCCGCAGAAGGCCTCACGGAAGATGCCGCCGGCGGTAATGATCTTGTCCACGGCACCATTTTCAACCAGTCCCTTATAGACCGGCATGGAATCCGGATAGACAGAAAGACGGAATTCTCCGCAGCCGGTATCATGGCCGGCCAGAATCTCAGTAGCTTCATAGATGTTTTCATAGGTACCGCCGGAACAGCCGGCAATGATGCCCTGATCCACATGGATTCTGCCCTGCTCATCAATATGAGACACCAGATCCATCTTCACGCCGCCATTGAGCTGCTTGTTGGCACGGTCCTGTGCTTCCTGCAGATATTTGTAAGGATCGCGTTTAAGTTCTTTGATCGGCAGTGCATAGGATGGATGCATCGGCAGTGCAATCATGGACTGCAATTCGCTTAGATCTATATCAATGCAGCGCTGGTAGTATGCGCCCTCTTCGATGCGCAATGGTGCATAGGCATCCGGCCGGCCATGCCTTGCAAAGTAATCTGCCGTTTTATCGTCGGTTTCCCAGATCGAAGACAGGCAGGTTGTTTCTGTGGTCATGACATCGATGCCATTGCGGAATTCCTGTGATAAAGAAGTAATGCCGGGTCCGGCAAATTCCATGACTCTGTTTTTGACAAAGCCATTGGCATACACAGCCCCGCAGATTGCCAGAGCAGCGTCATGCGGGCCGATGCCTGGCTTTACTTTGCCATGGACATAGACAAGCACCACTTCCGGCATCTTCAGTTCATAGCGGCAGTTGACAAGCTGTCTGGCCAGTTCACCGCCGCCCTCGCCGATGCCCATCGTGCCAAGGGCACCATATCTTGTATGGGAATCAGATCCCAGGATCATCCTGCCGCAGGCTGTCATCATCTCACGGTTATAGCTGTGAATGACTGCCATTCCCGGCGGTACATAGATGCCGCCGTACTTATGGGCAGCAGATAAAGCAAACTGGTGGTCATCCTCATTGATGGTTCCCCCGACTGCACACAGTGTGTTGTGGCAGTTGGTCAGTACATACGGCATCGGGAAGCTCTTCATGCCGGAGGCACGGGCTGTCTGAATGATGCCGACGTAGGTAATATCATGGGATGTCAGCGAATCAAAGCGGATGTGCAGCAGTGATGGATCTTCATGATCATCATGGGCATGCAGAATACGGGCGGCAATTGTCTTATCCGCTGCGGCTTTAAGATCCTGCGGCTGTTTGATCACCGGCTTTCCATTTTCAATGACAACTCCCTTGTCAATCAGTTTCATTTTTCACTCTCAATCCTTTCTGCAAGTGCTCTGGTAAAGGCTTTTGTACCAGCATTGCCGCCCAGATCCTTTGTACGGTATGTGCCTTCTTCCAGCAGATCTGTCATCGCCTTGTTCAAAAGATCTGCTTTATCCTGCATGCCGACATCTTCCAGCAGCATTCCCAGCGCCATCAGGATGGCACAGGGATTGGCAAGATCCTTACCGGCGATATCCGGTGCAGAGCCATGGACGGCTTCATAGACTCTGACTGTATCAGAAATATTGGCACTTGGGGCAAAGCCAAGACCGCCGACAAGACCGGCACACAGGTCACTGATGATATCGCCATACAGATTCTCACTGACGACCACATCAAACTGGGATGGATCTGTGACAACCTTCATGCAGAAGGCATCGACGATCACATCGTTGGCTTCAATATCCGGATAGTCCTTTGCGGCTGTATAGAATGCCTCGCGGAACATACCGTCGGTCAGCTTCATGATGTTTGCCTTATGTACACATGTCACCTTATGGCGGTGATGGCTGCGGGCATATTCAAAGGCAAAGCGGGCAATACGCTGTGATCCTTCTCTGGTAATCACCTTGATGCCATGGGCAGTATCCGCATCATACATATATTCAATGCCGCGGTACAGATCTTCTGTATTTTCACGGACAATCACCAGGTCTACATTGTTATATCTTGTCTTTACACCAGGCATGTTATGGACAGGACGCAGATTGGCATAAGCAGAAAAATGCTGGCGGATCTGCACATTGATCGAGCGGAATCCAGTGCCGATCGGCGTTGCCGTCGGTCCTTTCAGGGCATAGCCAGCTTTTTCGATGGCATCATACAGGCCATCCTGCATCAGCTTTCCACTATGCTGATAATAATCTGCACCTGCCAGATAGGTTTCAAAAACGATGCCTGTCTGCAGGGCATCTGAAACCGTCTGCACACTCTGTGCAATCTCAGGTCCAATCCCGTCACCGGGAATCAAAATGACTTTCATTACCGTCACCCTCGCTTTTCTTTGTTTATCTTACTCTCTTTTCACGTGTTACAGGAATTTTCATGCTCTTGACGCAATCTTTTTCTGAAATAAAATGTAATAAATGGGGAGGGCGAAAAATGATCTATCCAAATACACCTGCTTTGACAGATGAACAATTAAAGATCCTGTGTGATGCCTATCGGAAAGCAAATTTTATTGATCCTGAGATGTCCGAAAAACTTGGCGTCAAACGTGGACTGCGCAATGCGGACGGCACCGGCGTACTGGCCGGACTGACCAATATCTGCGATGTACAGGGCTATACAAGGGATTCGGATGGAAATATCGTCCCGCAGAACGGCCGGTTGATCTACCGCGGCATTGATCTGAATGATATTGTCAATGAAGCTGTCAGAAGTGACCGCTTCATGTTTGAAGAAGTACTGTGGCTGCTGCTGCTTGGCACCCTGCCGACAAAGAAAGAACTCGCATTCTTCCAGCACCTGCTGGAAAGCCACCGGGAACTGCCGGATGGCTTTGCGGAAATGATGATCATGAGTGCGCCGTCTCCCAATATCATGAATAAGATGGCACGCAGTGTGCTGGCCATGTATGCCTATGATAAAAATGCCGAAGATACCTCACTGGAGAATATTGTCCGCCAGTCGATCAATCTGATTGCTGAACTGCCAATCATGATGGTCTATGCCTATCAGGCGTTCCGCCATGTCTATCTGCACCAGTCTATGTATTTTCATTATCCCCGCAGTGGTCAGTCTACGGCAGAGCACATTCTGTCCACCTACCGTGCCGATCAGCAGTTTACCCATGAAGAAGCACGCCTGCTGGATCTGTGCCTGATCTGCCATGCGGATCATGGCGGCGGCAACAATTCCACCTTTACTGACCGGGTTGTCTCCAGTACGCTGACAGACACCTACAGTGCCATTGCGGCGGCCATTGGTGCCCTGAAAGGACCGCGCCATGGCGGTGCCAATCTGCGGGTGATGAAGCAGCTGGATCAACTGCTGTCAGCAGGCGTAGATCCAGGCAGTGATGCCAGTGTCAAAGAGGCTTTGAAGAAGATTCTGCATCGTGAAGCCGGTGATGGCAGCGGTCTGATCTATGGCATCGGCCATGCCGTCTATACCCTTTCCGATCCCCGTGCTCAGATTTTAAAGAAATACAGCGGCCATCTGGCTGGTGTTTCCGGGCATCAGAAGGAATATGACATGCTTTGCATGATTGAAAAGCTGGCTCCGGAAGTCATGCAGGAAGAAAAAGGAAAGTCCATGCATACATGTGCCAATGTTGACTTGTATTCCGGTCTGATCTACCGGATGCTTGGCATTGATGAAGTGCTGTATACACCGATCTTTGCTTTAGCAAGAGTTGGCGGCTGGTGTGCCCACCGGATGGAGGAAGTTGAATTTGCCAACCGCATTATCCGTCCTGCTTATAAGTATGTTGGTCCTGCCCATCAGGACTACAAGAGCCTGGATGAAAGATAAGAAAACGGCATTGTGTAACAGCAATGCTTTTTTCATGCAAAAAGCCGCCGTGGGAATCCCACAGCGGCCCTGTTACAGCTGATGAATCAATCCATGTCCTTCAGGAATGCCTGATAGGCACGGTATGCCTCATAGACATCTGCCTTGGAAACAATCTCTGCCGGAGAATGCATGTTTTCAACGGCAATGCCGGCATCAACAACATCCATGTTCAGATTGGCAAGGATATAGGCGATTGTTCCGCCGCCGCCCTTGTCAACAGCACCAAGCTCGCATGTCTGGAACATCACCTGATTGTCATCCATCACTCTGCGCACTTTGGCAAAGTATTCGGCATTGGCATCATTGGAGCCTGACTTGCCGCGGGCACCGGTATATTTGTTGTAGCAGATACCCTGCCCCAGGAAAGCTGCGTTCTTCATGTCAAAGACAGATTCATACAGAGGATCGACGGCAGCACTGACGTCGCTTGACAGCATGCGGCTGTTCTGCAGCGCATCATTGAGATCCACAATCCGTGTATCTCCCTGCAGGTCCAGCATTCTGGCGGTAACATCCTCAAAGAAGCGGGACTGCATGCCGGTTGCACCAACCGAGCCGATTTCTTCCTTGTCGACAAGAATGCAGCAGGAAGTACGCTCAGGTACCTCTTTTTCATCCAGAACGGCACGCAGGGATGTATAAGCACATACTTTGTCATCATGGCCATAGCCCATGATCATGGAGCGGTCAAAGCCAAAGTCACGTGCTTCCCCTGCCGGTACACATTCCAGTTCTGCAGACAGGAAGTCATCTTCCTCGATGTCATACTTTTCTTTCAGCAAAGACAGGATGTTTGCCTTGACGGCATCCTCTTTTTCATCCTTTTTGGCTATGGAGCCCACCAGCAGATCGAGGTTTTCACCTTCCACTGCTTCGGCAGCTGTCTTTTTCATCTGCTCAGCAGCCAGATGGACCAGGATTTCCGTCACACCGATGACCGGATCCTTGGGATCTTCACCAATCACAACCGGCACAACAGTGCCATCTTTCTTACAGACAACACCATGCAGGGCCATCGGCCGGCATGTCCACTGGTATTTCTTGATACCGCCATAGTAATGGGTATCGAGCAGTGCCAGGCCATCCTTTTCATATAATGGCTTCTGTTTGATATCCAGGCGCGGTGAATCAATGTGGGCACCCAGAATATTCATGCCGGCTTTGACAGGCTGTCTGCCCATCACAAACAGCATGATATTCTTGCCGCGGTTGATCTCATATACCTTCATGCCGGCTTTCAGTTCTCTGACTTCTTTCAGCGGCACAAAGCCAGCTGCTTTGGCCAGCTTTTCACTTTCACTTGTAAATTCACGTTCCGTTTTGGCACGGCTGAGAAACTGGCGGTAATCCTCATTGAAGGATGTCAGATTCTCCTTTTCTGTGTCATTCAATTTGTCCCAGACTGTTTTCATTTTCCTTCCCTCTCTTTTTTATACTGTATTGCACATGGTGCACCTTCAGCTGCACGCAGTGTCTTCATATAATACGTGATGCCAAGCCACTTGCCGTTTTTATAGCCGGTATTTTCCAGTCTGCCCTTGCGTACAAACCCACACTTTTCATGAAGATGCTCTGATGCGGTATTGCCAGAAGTCACAATCGAAACGATCTGGTAATACCCTTCCTGCTGTGCTTCCTGCAGGATGGCATCCATCAGCAGTGTGCCAAGGCCATGTCCTCTTTCTTCATGGTCCAGATAGATGGAAAGATCAGCGGTCCAGTCATAGGCTGCCCGGGGATTGAACGTGCCAAGATAGGCATAGCCTTTGATCACGCCATCCTCTTCCATCACAATCCACGGATAGCGGCTGGTGATGGCTTCCACGCGCTGTGTAAAAGCTTCTAATGTCAATTCTTCTGTTTCAAACGTGATATTTGTATGCAGGATATACCAGTTGTAAATATCAAGTACAGCCGGGATATCTTCCTTCTGGATTGGTCTGATCATCTTCTGTATACCTCTTCACCATTGACAACCGTCATCATCACTCTGCCTTCATCCACCACATAAAAGTCGGCAGGATCTGCTTCTTTCAGGCTGCCTGTAAAGCCAAGCCGTTTCTGCGTGTTGCCGCTTAGAAAGCTGCTGTAAGACAGCACAGGTGCAAATGGCTGATCAGAGCCATAGAAGAGACTGCTTGCACGTTCCGGCAGAAAACCGCTGATGCCAAGAACAATCTTTGCTTTCTGGATTCTGGCCAGCTGAGCAGCCGATGGTGCACGATGAACAAGAATGGCATCCTGCAGCGGGTTGTCTGGATACATTTCCTCTTTCAGCACATCCAGGGCCTGATCAATGCCCCCGGAAGATGCTGCATCAAACCAGACGGGTGTATTGAAGCGGTTTGCCATCTGTACATACAGCTGCACAGTGGCATCGTCATAGCGAAGTTCTTTGTCAGACACATCATCCAGTTTCAGCAGTAAAGCGCCGATCTTAAAGAAATCATTGCCGACATCATAGCTGTATCCTTCATCCAGAAAAGATGCGAAATCTTCGATCTGACAGAACGAAACAAGTTCTGATACCCGGATCTTCATTTTCTGCTGGTAGGAAAGCTGTTCATAGGCAGTCAGGATATCCTGATAGGACTCATTGGTAGACAGAAAATCCTCACTGCCGGCGGCGGTAATGCCCTGGGCCGACGCAAGCTCCATGCCCTTCAGCAGCCATGTTTTGATTTCTTCTGTATCCGGTGCCGGCATGGCCTGACGGACCAGATCAACACCTGTCTGTCTGACAATGCCCTTTTCGGCATCGATACTGCCGGATTCCACTTTTGTATTTTCATCAATAGCACATGCATGCAAAGCAGCGCTGTTGAGCGCCATAACCTGTCCGTCTTTGCTTAAAACAACCGCCGGCCTGTCTTTGACAGCTTCATCCAGAACGGTGCGGCTGAGGGTTTCGCTATTGCCATCCCAGTTGACACCATACAGCCATGCCTGGCTGCGGGGTGCATTGGCAAGCCGGTCAGCGGCACCGGCAGAGCAGTCAACACTGAGGGCATTGCGGCCCATCTGCAGCAGGTGTACATGCCCGTCTGCTTTTCCCGGTAAAACTTCCAGGCCATGCAGATCAACATGTTCATCCGCATTGGCAAGTGCTTCCTGCATGCGGGCATCCTGCGCGGAGCCAATGGCAAGAATCTTTCCATCTTCGACAAGGAATGCCATGTTTTTCTGATCTTTGATACAGCAGTTTGTGTAGCCTGTACGCATAGATTACCTCCTGAAACAAAAGCGGGGCTTCCCCGCTGATCTTATAGCCATTGAATCCGGATATCACTGTCCTGTTCCAGCCCGGCAATTGCGGCAATGACATCCTGATGGTCATACTGAATGCCGCTGGAAAGGATCCAGCGTGTTTTTTCTTCATCACGGCGGTAGATGATGCCAATCACAATGCCGGTAAATGTGGCCAGCGGCTCCTGGGGCCCATAGACACAGGCATCCTGCCAGATTTCCTGTTTGTTACGGCCATGAAGAAGAATATAACCGGCGTTGCAGGCAAGCTCAAGATCCGGCAGATACGGATGCAGGCTGCCATAGGGCTGGTCAATCTCGACGGTGTACTTTCTGCCCAGATACCGGCTGCCAAGCAGGCATTCCATCAGCTGTACCTGCATACCGCCGGCATCTGTGGGAACACCGGCTTTTTCAAAGCCGCATGTCTGATAGAAGGCAGCCGAAGAAAGCAGTGCATTGACCGTAATCTTCTGTACATAGTCATCTCCTGCTTCTTTTTTGATATAGGAAAGCAGGCCGGTGCCAATGCCCTGATGGCTGTCTTCCTGCCTGACAAACAGCAGTGAGACATGATAGGTTTCCGGTGTATAGGCAGCGATGCCTTTGAGGGTGTCATCAAAGGCACCAAGCCAGATCAGTTCTTGACTGTGATCATCCAGAAAGTTTTCAAAGGAAGATACTGCTTCACTTGACAGCTTGTTCTGGACACTGTTGGCAAAAACCTGCTGCACCAGGGCTATGCCCTGGCTGATTTCATCACTCTGCAGATGGCGGTACTGCATCACAGCTCCAGGTTCCTGTCATACAGGGCAACACCGCCCTTGACGATCTCTTTTTCAGCCGCATCAGAGTACCATGTTGTTTCCAGCGGTACATCCTTGCTTAACGGTGTGGCTGTGGCAAGAATACCATCCACGATACTTTGATCCTGTTTGTCTGCTTCAATGACAAAGACGAAGCTGACTGCCCCGCCGGCAATCTTCTGTTTCAGCCAGACACGGCTGATATCCTTTTTGCCTGTGCAGTAGTCATAGACCGCCGTCACCATACGGGTTGGATAGATGCGCGGTTCACTGTACTGGGCCTTGACGGCAGGACGGACTGGCGACGGTGCGACCTTGGTCTGTACACCTGCCAGCATCAGTACCATATTCTTTGGAATGACAATGTTATCGGCACCCGGATTGATGATCAGTCCCTGGGCCTTCTGGTCCTTGGCTGACAGCATTCTTGCCAGAGCCGGAATCGTGCTGACAATATGCTTGGGTTCATCCTTGGCAAAGTGGATCAGCTTGGTCTTTTCAAAATCTGTAAAGACCGGGAAGAACGTCTTGCCATCCTGCGTATTGAGAAGGAAGAACTTCATCTGGTCAGGACGGACATGAATTCTGCCCTGCGCATCCTTTGTCTCTTCAAAAGTGCATGGTGAAAGCAGTTTTGCTTTTTTCAGCTCTTCACCAAGCTTTGCCTGTTTTTCCGGTGTTGATCCCTGCTTGAGCAGGCCAATCACTTCTTCCAGGCCCTCATTATGGATCGGGCCGGCTACTTTAATATTTTTTTCTGCCATATTCTCATTCCCTCTTTTTCACACCTGATAAGTATACAAATTTCTTGCTTGATTCTCAATCGATGGACGCGTGGCTGCGCTATAATGAGTGCCTATGAAAAAGATTACGTTCAACGCACCGGTCATTCTGACCTTTACGCTGCTTTCCGCCGGTGCCCTGATTGCCAACACACTGACCAACGGCTGGGCCAATGCCTGGATTTTCTCCATCTACAGGACTTCCTTCCGTGATCCCATGCAGTATGTCCGTCTGTTCACCCATGTCCTTGGCCACGCTTCCATTGACCACTACACCAGCAATATGATCATGTTTCTGCTGGTGGGGCCTCTTCTGGAGGAAAAGTATGGTTCAAAGCGCATTCTGCAGATTATTCTGGTCGTTGCCCTGGTGACAGGTCTTGTCCATCTTGCCCTGCCAGACAATACAGCCCTGCTTGGGGCCAGCGGCATTGACTTTGCCTTCATTCTGATGGCAAGTGTAACCGGCAATAACCGCGGCGGCATTCCCCTGACCATGATCATTGTTGCTGTGATCTATCTTGGCAGACAGATTTATGCCGGTATTACAGCCAGTGACAATATTTCGCAACTGACCCACATCATCGGCGGATCGATCGGTGCCCTGTATGGCCTCGCCCTGCAGAAGCACTGAGCATTCCGCTTTTTTATTTCTTCAGTTTGTCAAGGATGGGGCCGCCTTCAAAGAACTGTCCGTTATACAGCACCCGGAACATGATGACGCCGCCGTACTTTGTATGGGCAAACAGTTTCTTTGTATAGGAAACCAGATCGCCATGGCTGCCATCATCCGTCACTTCATACTGTGCTTCCATAGCAGAGATCATCTTGATCAGCCGGTAGCGGGGCATTTTCTGTTCTTTCAGCAGCGCCATCAGTTCTTTTCTCTGTATGGGCATTGCAATATTCAATACTGCCATTTTTCTCATCTCCATAGTGATTCATTGTACAATGGAAATGCAGGTGAAGAAAGCTGTCATCTGGTTTTCATCAGACATCAGGCATCGTTCACATGCTGTTCACAAACCGGCTCTATCATAATAAGCGTAATCGGGAGGTACAAAAGATGAGTGAGATGAATGAAAATGAAAATTCCACTGTGGATGCTGAATTCACAGAGCGTCCATCCGGCGCAGAGCCAAAGGCTCCTCGCCCTGATAAAAAGCATACAAGAAAGAGCCATCCGGTTCTGACCATTGCCTTAAGTGCTGTGGTCGGTCTTGGTGCCGGCTTTGGCGGCGGCTATGCGGCGCTGAAGTCCAACAGCAGCAATGGCACAACGGTTGTTTACAAGGCAGCAGAAAGCACTGCCACCACAACCCAGACAAGTGCCAGCACATCCTCAGATGGCGATCTGACAACAACAGAAATTGCGGCCAAAGCATCACCGAGTGTTGTTGAGATCCAGGTCAAGGGTACAGCCACAAGCTATGGCATCTTCGGCGGCACCTATGAAACAGAAGCTGCCGGCTCCGGTGTGATTATTTCCAGTGATGGCTATATCATCACCAACAACCATGTTGTGGCAGATGGCAATGAGTATACCGTTGTGACAAGTGATGGTACATCCTATACGGCTTCTCTTGTCGGTACTGATGAAAAGAGTGATATTGCTGTATTGAAGATTGAAGCAACCGGTCTTACGGCTGCGACAATCGGTGATTCTGATACGATCCAGGTTGGCGACAAGGCAGTTGTCATTGGCAACCCGCTTGGCACATTAGGCGGCACGGTCACAGATGGCATCATTTCTGCCACCAACCGTGAGATGGTCATCAACAATGAATCCATGAATCTGATTCAGACAAATGCGGCGATCAACTCCGGCAACTCCGGCGGCGGTCTGTTTGACGGCCAGGGCAATCTGATCGGCATTGTCAATGCAAAGGATTCCGGTACAACTTCTTCCGGTACTGTCATTGAAGGACTTGGCTTTGCCATTCCGATCAACGATGCCATGAATGTTGCCCAGCAGCTGATGGAAAACGGCAAGGTAACAGACCGGGCAACGCTTGGTGTCTATGTCAAGGAGTTGTCTCAGGATACCGGCAATTACAAGGCTGGCCTGTATGTCAGTGATACTGTAACCGGCGGCCCTGCTGAACAGGCTGGCATTAAAGCCTATGACCGCATCGTATCCGTTGATGGCACCGACATCTCCAGCTATTCTGATCTGAGTGCCGTTCTCAACAAGAAGAAGGTCGGCGATACCGTTGAGGTTGTCATTGAAAGAGATGGTCAGCAGAAGACGGTCAGCGTTACTCTTGGTGCAAGTGGTGATTAAAGCATTCAAACAAGGCAATTGAAAAGGTGGTTCACATGAGCCACCTTTTTTGTGCTTCTTTATGCGCGGTCAAGTGACCGGGAAGCTACCAGGCTGACACCGGTACCGGCCAGATCTTTCAGGATGACCTGTCCTTCTTTGACAGGTGCCGTCACCTTTGCTTTGCGGGCCTGCTCCATTGCTTCTGTCATCAGATCCAGCGGAATCTCAGATGCTGAGATAACCGGGCATACACGGTGAATCCCACCTTCTGCCCTGACGGTTGTTGTCAGAATCCGCATCGGCCGGATGCATTCCTGTCTGGCATAGGCATCCCCTTTTGGACAGGAGTTGCCCTGTACAGACAACACTTTGCCATCTTCCATGCCAACATGAATCCGGCAGCCGCGCGGGCAGCAGACACATACAAGTTCTTTCTCTTCCATTACTGATCCTCCCTGACACTGAATACCAGATCATCATTCATTGCGGCAAGTTCTTTACCGGTAATGACCATGCGCTCCATTTCAGAAGGCATGAGCTTATGTTTCTGCATCTTCCGCAGCACCTTATCACCGCAGCGCACTTCCAGTGTACCGGTTTCCATCGGCTTTCTCACCCGGAAGAAGAATTCAACATTGTCGTTGATATCGCAATGAACGCGGGCCGGCACGACATAGCCGATGCCCTCTCCCGGGGTTGTATGATATTCCTTTCCGTGCGGGGTCTGCTGTTTGAGATAGCGCACCGCTCCAAGGGCAGCACGCTTTGCCTGCAGAGATACAAAGTCGACAAGATCATGTACATGCAGGCCGTTGCCGCAGGCAAAGATGCCTGGCACACTTGTCATATAGGTATCATCAACAACAGGTCCCTTGATTCTTGGATCCATTACGATCCCGGCTTTTTCAGCCAGGTGATTTTCCGGAATCAGACCGACAGACAGCAGCAGTGTGTCAATGTCAAAGTACTGCTGTGTGCCGGGGATTGGCTGACGGTGTTCATCCACCTGTGACAGTTCAATTTTCTCAAGTCTGTCTCTGCCATAGACACGAGTGACAGTATGAGAAAGATACAGCGGAATATTGAAGTCTTCCAGGCACTGTTTGATGTTGCGGGGCAGACCATTGGAATACGGCATGATTTCGGCCACGCCGTATACCTTTGCGCCTTCCAGTGTCATTCGTCTTGCCATGATCAGGCCGATGTCGCCAGAGCCAAGAATGAATACCTTTTTGCCAACCAGGTAGCCGTCGATATTCAGATAGCGCTGGGCCTGTCCGGCAGTATAGATGCCGGCAGGTCTTGTGCCCATGATATTGACAGCACCGCGGGGTCTTTCATAGCAGCCAACTGCCAGAATCACGGCATCTGCCTGAATGGTCACATAGCCTTCTGTGGAATTGACATATTCGATTGTCCGGTCCGGATGCAGTGCCGTCACCATGGTATTGAGCTTGAAGTCGACATTCAGCTTCTTGGCCATGTTTACATAGCGTTCAGCATAAGCAGGACCAGAAAGCTGTTCATGGAATGTCTGCAGACCGAAGCCATTATGGATGCACTGTTCCAGAATACCTCCGGGTTCGCTGTCCTTTTCAATGACGACAATATCTTCGATGCCGTTTTCCTTCAATGTTACAGCGGCGGAAAGGCCGGCACTGCCTCCGCCGATAATCACTGCCTGATATTTCCTCATTATCGGTTCTCACTTTCCAGGATTTCTGATTTCTGTCCATCCAGAACAACTTCCAGCGGTGAAACGTTCAGTTCACGGGCCAGGATTTCAACCACTCTAGGCTCACAGAAGCCGCCCTGGCACTTGCCCATGCCCGGACGCACTCTCTTCTTGACACCCTTGACGCTGCGGGCACCACAGACGGCATGAATGCAGTCAATGATTTCACCTTCGGAAATCTGTTCACAGCGGCAGATGATGCGGCCATAGGCAGGATTCTCTGCAATTGCAGCATTGCGCTCTTCTGGTGTAAGCTCGGCCATCACTAACGGCCGTTTCCTTGTCATCACAGCATCCGGGTTCTGATCAAGTGTCAGATGCTTTGCCACAAAGGAATCGATGACATATCTGGCAACGGCCGGTGCACTGGCAAGACCCGGTGATTCAATGGACGCTACATCCACAAAACCCGGGGCATCTTCATATTCCTGAATGACAAAGTCCTTACTGCTGGAACTTGGACGCAGGCCGGCGAATGTGCGGATCGCATGCTGGAATGGCACATTCTTCATGGTCTTGTTGATTTCACTGCGGACATAGTCCAGACCCTGCACGGTATTTTCATTGTCATCCGGATCATCACAGTAATCACTGTTAGGTCCAAGCAGTACATTGCCATAGACAGTCGGTACTGCCAGAACACCCTTGCCCTTTTTGCCCGGCACAGGGAATATGACATGATGGACAAAATCGGTATCCTGATCCAGGACATAGTATTCACCGCGCCGCGGTGTGATATGGTATGGCACCTGCTTTGATACCATGCTGGCAATCTGATCGGCATGGGTGCCGCTGCAGTTGATCACCATCTTTGTCTCAAAGCTGCCCTGATTTGTTTCTACAGTAAAGAAGCCATCGTTCTTTACAATGTTCCGTACTTCTGTATCCAGTTTTAAAGTGGTCCCGTTGCCAATGGCTGCCTGCATGGCCGCAATGGCAACTTCCCATGGATAAATCACAGCTGTGGTTGGAAAGCTGAGTACTTTTGTAACACCATCAGAAAGATTTGGCTCTTCCTTACGTGCCTCATCACCGCTTAGAAATGCATAGGGAATATCCCGGCGTTTTGCTCTGTCCGCAAGTACATCGAGCTTTTTTTCTTCCTCAGGTCCAACTGCCGCAATATATGCGCCGACGACCTTGCGCACACAGCCAAGATCCCTGGTCAGCTGCTCATACATCTTTGCGCCCTGTACATTGAGTTTTGCCTTCAGGGTGCCGTCTTCCGGATCATATCCGGTATGTACAATGGCAGAATTTGCCATTGTTGCGCCATCGGCAATATCGTGGCAGCGTTCCAGCGTCAATACGCTGAGTTTGTACTGGCTCAGGCTGTAAGAAAGCAGAGAGCCTGTAATGCCAGCGCCAATTACAATGACATCATACATAATGATTCCGTCCTTTCAAATTCTTTCTGGGTATTATTATAGAAAGGTACGTCATTTTTTGAAAGTGCTTACATTCACTTCAATTTAGTCAATTTTGCTCATTTGACAAAAGCCGTGCTGACAATTCAGCACGGCTGGCGGTTCTTGATAAAGGATGAGATTGCCGGGGTAAAACCATCCCGGGCAAGAATCTCGATCTTGGCAACAATTTCATCCGGATTCTGTTTCATGCCGTTCTTTACCCATGACAGCAGCATCCCGATCAAAGCATGCTTGTAAAAATTGGCAACCAGCTTCTTGTCTTCTTCTTTGAGCAAAACACCAGCCGAAGTCGCATTGATTGCATTG
Organism: Lactimicrobium sp.; assembly: GCF_036453465.1. Lineage (NCBI taxonomy): Bacteria > Bacillati > Bacillota > Erysipelotrichia > Erysipelotrichales > Erysipelotrichaceae > Lactimicrobium > Lactimicrobium sp. The sequence continues at coordinate 118,042 of NZ_JAZHUW010000001.1, read as the reverse complement.
ATAATCAGGTTTTCCATGATGTTATACAGGAAATCTTCAATGTGCTCCCGTGAAATAGAACGGAATGTCTGTTCGACAAAGTCCTTCTGGTTCTGTACTGCATGAAACATCCTTGCCAGGCCTGTCTGCCATGTTTCAATCGTGTTGCTGTCACCAATTGCGCGCATGGTTTCACGATAATAAATATCCTCAATCAGTTCATAAATATCATGGTAGTGATAATAAAAGGTCTGCCGATTAATGCCAACAGCGGAAGTCAGATCAGAAATTGTAATCCGGGAAAGCGGTTTTTCCTTCATCTTTGCCCGGAGTGCTTCCGCAAGCTTCTCCTTTGTGTCCATATCTCAACTCTTCTCTCTTTGCATTATTTTAACAGAATATTTGAATTGCGGAAACGGTAAGTCAGCAGGTTCGTTTCCCAATGTTGAGTAAGGATTGACAATATTGCCGGATTTGAAGAAAATATGAAAGAAATCAAAGGAGCGTGAAATCATGATTCAGTCCACAGAAATCAAACCGGGACAGTGCTTTGTCTGGGATGGCGAGCTTTACCAGGCAATCACCGTTGACCGTAATAAAACAGCCATGGCAAAGATGAAGGTTGCCATCAAGGTCAGAAGTCCTAAGACCGGTGTCGTCAAGGAAATCGGCCTGCTTGGGTCTGACCGTGTCGAAGAGGCAAATATCGACAAGCGTGAGATGCAGTATCTGTATGATGCTGGTGAAACACTGTGCTTCATGGATACCGAAACTTATGAGCAGATTGAGATTCCAAGCGACCGTCTGACATGGGAGAAGCAGTTTCTGACCGAGAGTATGATGGTCAAGGTTGAATTCTACAATGGTGAGATCCTTGGCATTGAGCTGCCGGATAAAGTGGATCTGAAGGTTGCAGAAGCAGAAGCTGCCGTCAAAGGCAACACAGCTACAGCAGCCCAGAAGAATGCCACGCTGGAAACAGGCCTGGTGATCAAAGTTCCGCTGTTCATTAACACCGGCGATACTGTAGAAGTTTCCACTGCCGATGGCAAATACTGCGGCCGTGCATGAGCATCCTCAAAAGGATGCTTTTTTTCTGGACTGAAGAAAAAGAGGTAAAGAAAAAAGCCACTCCAATGAGTGACTTTTCATGGCGCAGGAACAGGGATTTTATTAAAGGCTTTTTTAGATTTTCATAAATGCTTATTTACTGCGTTTTTTATACATGCATTCGTGATGTATTTTATAGTTTTTTAGATTTTTGGTGCCAAAATGGTGCCACGGACATCATGGAAAAACGCTGGTAAAACACTGGTATAGACAAAATAAAAAAGCCGGAGCATCTATGCCCCGGCATGTTTAATCAATCGCTTGTTTTTTAATTAATCGCTTGTTTTGATTGGTAAGCGTTTAACATCGTCAATGATCTTGCTTGCCACATCGTTACCACCGGCCTTGTGGTAAGGCGTGTATATGTCCATGAGTATGGTTAGCTCACGCTCAGTTACGGATCCAGAGCTGATGTACTTCTCACCCAAAAATGTTATGCGATCCCTGCATAGTGCTACCAGCATTTGAGTTGTCACATCCTTCTTGCTCCAATGATGCTGCAATAAAGCCGTAATAAAGGCAAAAAGCGCATTAGATCCCAGAATCGCAATGATAATGTCCCACGGAGAGCTCACTGTTTGGTATCTTCACTTTCTGCGCTCTGCTTGTTGTATGCAGAATTTGATACACCGATGAGCGCACCAATGAATGTAGCAACTGCTCCAATTGTGGCTGTGATAGCTGTGGTGTCCTTGCCATAGATCGTGCCAAGTGTGCTGATCAGCGTGATCAGTGCAGGTACTGCAATCAGACACGCCCATTTTAAGAAGTTGTAAGTCTTATTTGATAATTTCATAATCTTTCCTCCTGAAAACTGTCATTCGCCAGATGTTCATGCTCTTCTAAGGTTGGCAACGTTGATAGCAGCTGTGACCTGTCCGTAAGCGTAGTAACCTTGTGCCATTACTTCACTCTGATTGTCTGGCCAGCATAGATCAGGTTAGGATTGCTGATGCCGTTCATCTGCTGAAGGCTCTGCCATGTTGTGCCATATCTGGATGCAATGTCTGACAGTGTATCTCCACTCTGTACCGTGTAATATTCTGCCTGTGTTGCGCCCATCTTGCCATTTACGATATTCTGGATTGCATTAGCATCATATCCTGCCGCATTCAGCCTGTTCACTCTGTCCTGACCATTTCCCCACTGTCCGGCAATGACTTCCTGTGCAATCTCTTCATTGCTCTTCTTTGCTGGTGTCAGCTTTGAGTTTACCGCATTCTGCACTGCTGTGTAGTCATATCCTGCCGCTGTGAGCCTTTCCTTGCGCTCTGCACCGTCTCCCCATGCTCCGGCAATAACTTCATTAGCCAACTGCTCAACGCTCTTAGACGGCTGTTTCTGTGGCTCCTGTGATGTGCTGTTCGCATACTTTCTCCACGCTTCAGCATCACCATAAAATTCATCGTGATCAAGGTTGTCATATACGGACTGCTTCATCACGATAGTTGCACCTGCATAATAGCTATCGTCAGAACAAGCCCACACTCCATAGTCTCCATTGTTCAGCATATCTCTGTAATTCTCAAATCCAGAACCAGGTGAATAGAATAACGGCCTTGCGCCTGTCTTTGCATATACTCTGTCAAGCCATGTCTGCGCCCATGCTGAATACTTCGGCCATCCTGCACACTCCATATCCAGTGCCAGAACCGCTTCACCGATATAGCCCTGAATGTTCTTCACGAAAAAGTCGGCTTCTGCTTCTGGACTGTTTCCGGTGTCAGGTCTTGCAAAGTGATAGACACCAAGCAGTTTTCCACTTGCTTTTGCCTGCTGATAATGCTTGTCACATACAGGGTTTACATAGCTTGTTCCTTCTGTAGCTTTGCAGATCACAAAGTCGCACGGATATGTAGATACGTCCATGTTTGCCTGATAGCTTGCAACATCAATACCCTTTAATGTCATTTATCTTCTTCCTCTCTAATGTGTTTCCATATGAACGGTGATGTGGCCGGTGTGGTCATGTTGCCATCCATCGTGCTCTCAAAAAGCAGCCAGTGTTCCTGACCGTCCAGCTTATACCATGCTCGCTCTCCCTTCATAAAGGGCTTGCCATCCGGTACAATCCTGTAGTCATTCCTTTTGGCTGCCATCCTTTGTCTCTGCCTCTGTCTCGATGTAAAAAGAGTAGCCTGAGTACTTCACGCTCTCTACAGGCACTCTGTACTTTTCGGCGATAGCCTGTTTCACTTCAGCGTGGTCAAGCTTCTGTAGTGTCACCGGCTTCATTTGGCTGCCTCATCCGGATAGTCCTCTCCGGTGATCTCTTTGTACTGATCAGCGGTGATCTTTCCCTTTTTCACGGCATTTCTTACCCACGCGATCGGCCATCTGCCGTCACTGTAATATTCTTTAATTTTCTCGAACCAGCTCATCATGCCACCTCGCTCGTATCGATATCGGCCATCATGGCGATGTAATCAATCTTTGCTGTGTTGTTGTTTGCCACCTTTGCTGCATACTCAGCAGGAGTTAATTCCTGTTCAAGATAGTTGAACTCCTTCCTGACTGTACCGTCCATGTCGGTGACTTCAACCTCTTTAATGTCTTTACGCAAATATACGCATGACTGTGATGTTGTTGTGTCGATCAGCTCCGGTCTTGTGTCCGATCTGACTGTTTTCCATTCTGTTGCCATTTTCTGCTTCTCCTTTGCTGTGCTTAGCGACTACTTTCTTCAACTGTCTGATATTCACACTTGAAGTGATATATCGCTTGAAATAGTGATAAGAATTTGTGTCATCATACCAGCCTAAGTAGGAAAGCATCTGCGTAGATGTGTACCATGTCGGCCTTTTTCTCTTTATCCTATACGCCTTGCGTCTCGATGCTCTCAGGATTGACTTGCGGATGCATGTTCTATTTCGATGAAATACGAAGCCAAGAAAATCCAGTGCTCTGCCATGTTCACCGTTCTTATCTTCAAACCTGAACACCTGCCAGTTGTCCTTCATTGTGAGATGAAGCTTTTCGGCCATGTACTCCGCCACTGCCTCCTGAATCCGATGAAGCTTTCTTTTACTTGTATCAAAGAAAACCATATCATCAGCATATCTTAGATAGTGCTGAGGCTTAAGTGCTTCTAGGATGTAGTGATCAAGTTCATCAAGATAGAAATTGCCAAACCACTGAGAAGTATAAAAGCCCAGCGGTACACCGACTGAGCTTTCGTCATACTCGATTATTCTGCAAGCAAGCGTATAAAAGCGATCATCTCTAATCTTCGCCCTGATTTTCTCTTTCAGGATGCTTCTGTCTATGCTTCCAAAGAAATGATGGATATCTGTTTTGAGGATATAGAAGCGTTTATTGCCATACCCATTGATCCACTTTCCTATATATCTTTTCGCATAGTGAACACCACGACCAGGAATCGATCCGCATGAGGTTTCGATCTGTGAGTGCATGACCACTGTCTTGAACTGCTCGACGAACATCCTATGAACAATCTGCTCATACTTAAAATATGGTTGCACGATCGCTCTCGTCTTGTGACTTGAGTTTTCATTGATTGTTTTTGAGACGTGTTTTGGCGAATAATATGCATCATTCTCAAGCATGGTGGCAATGCTGTCAATCTCTTTATCGAGATGGTCAAAGAAATGCTTTACTGACCTCCGGTTTCTTTTTCCTTTCGCCGCTTCATAGCAGCATGATTCTATGAAATTCTTATCCAACATAGGGGCATATAAGTTCCCGTATGATTGCATTTTTTCTTATCTCCTAACAGACTTTCGACATTCTACTAGTCCATTCTTGTTTCGGAAATTTTCAGCAAGGGCTGTCGACCGGCCGTTGCATTTGATCATTGATAAGAGTAGCGAGGCACCGATGTTCCAGTTCCGATTTCCAGCAGCATTGTTGAGGTTCAAGTACGCTCCACATTTCGAGCCATTGTTGCAATTGCCGCCAACCAGCAGAACACAGAAGCAGACCGGCACTAGCGCAGCGGCCGACCGTTGGCAGGGGCTTACGCCCCCGCACCCCCAACAAGGGGTTCTAAGAAAAGCGAGGCACCGATGTACCAGATCCGAGCGCCAGCAGCATTGGCGAGGTTCAAGTCCGCTCCACAGCTCGAGCCATTGTCGCAAGCGCCGCCAACCAGCAGAACGGCTGTTACTGCGGTATTAACGTAGTAGTAATCACACAAGAAGGTACTATCACTGGCGCCAACTGTGGTCGTCCATCTGCCATATCGATTGCATGTAGTCCCTTTAGCCCATCCTTCAGTTGAACTTACAGCACCTGCATCTGTATAGCCATCACCTGTCAAATTGTATGGCGGCGTCATTTTAATTAACGCTTTGCCATTCTTCTGAATAAAGCCGAGCAGGCGTTCCCATCTGTCAGCCCACAGGCCTTCGATAAAGAAGCACTTAACATCGTGAGATCCGTCGCTGTATCCAAAGAACTGTCCCTTGTCCTTTAAGGTTCCGGTGTCAATCTTTCCATATGTTGTCGTATTACTATCATCATAAGTGCTCATATCACCATTTCCAAAAACACTTTGTAAGTTTTCGGACTTACCCATGATTTTCAACAGAGACCAGATGAGATTGTAGTGTGCCCAGTCTCCGATCCGATATTTTGCCTTGTCAGAGTTGGCCGCTGCATAGTTGATCTCTTCCTGTGCTGATGTGTTTCCTGTCGGATTCTGCCCTGCAATGGATCTGAGCTTGCCATCAACAACTGATCCCTTGAACATCGGATACAGCAGCTTATCAGCGTATGATCCGTCTTCTCTTACATACGCATCATCCACATACTTATCAGACCATTTGTAGTTGGAAACGATGATGTACTCATATCCTGTTGCTGTCTCTTCCTGGCATAGGTATATCTTGTTGCCATTTGAGCCATCAAAAACACTGAAGAAATTTCCTTTCACGGATGTATCCGCAATGCCTGAAGCTGAACCGTCAACCTTCTTCGTCTGATCATTTGGATCGAGCTTGTACTCTTCTTTTCCTTCAAAGCTGTAGAATGCCGGATAATTGTTTTTTACAAAAAATGCATCCGCCCATGAGCCATAATCGAACCTACCGCTCGTGTAGTCCATCTTAGCAGGCGTCATACCCACTGCATCAAAAATGTAGGTAATTCTGGAGTCCGCATTTCCGTCATTCTTATCAATGCGGATCCCATAGCGGACTGGGTTTTTACTCTGTGTGCCAACCGCATCTGCGATCCTATCGAGCGCTTCTTTGATGCCGATTCCATCTGCGTGGTTAATCAGTCTGTCCGTATAATCTGCCATTATGCTTTTGTATCCTCCTTGTAGTGTAAGCAAATATAACCCTCTGAATCGACCATGAAGCTGAAAGAAACGGCGCCTGCATATCCTGCTGCCTGATCTCTGTAATTCTTAGCTTCAGTCGAACTTTTTAAGGCCTGCTCATTGTAGCCTTTTGCTTCCGATGCGGAAGTTGATGCGGCAGCCGCACTGCTTGCCGCAGACTTAGCGCTCTCTGCAGCTGCATTCCGGCTGATCAGTGCCTCTGCAGCGTGCTGTCCTGCCTCTTCGATCAAAGGGATCTGAGATTCAGAAACCACCGCACCGTCTGACATTGGCGATTTTTCGACGATGACCTTAAAATTTGCAGAGCCTAATCTTGTCGAACCGGATACGATGCTGATTTCCGCAGCACTGAAGCCGTCAACAGCGGTCATCTGCTTGGTGAATGTAACTGTTACCACATTGCCAGAATATGTGCACGGAACCGAGTACACATTGCCGTCCGGCTTATGTCCGTTGATCGTTACGGTTGCACCGGACGGAATGTTATAAACTGCCCCGTCTTTATACAGCTCAAAGTCAATTGATCTTAAGCCATCATCATACTGTGACACACTCACCGCGCTTTGAAGACATCCCGGTGTCATGTCAAGTTTTACTGTTTGATTTGCCATTTAATCCTCCTCTCCTCTCAAGTCTGTGGTACTGGCGGTGTAGATGACCACGTGCCCTTAACAAGCAGCAGCCATCCATACAGTGTCATGTCATACGAGCCTGCAGTTGTATAGCACGATACCGTGACTGTAGTTGCCGCTGTCTGAACCGCCGATCTATCTGTCACATACACCAACGGATCACCGGATACATAAGCACCAAGCGGCGCCGGTATTAGCAGCACATACCCATCCGGGACAGTCACGTTCACGGTCTTAAAACCAATTGCTTTATCAATTGTGCTGTTAAATGACACCACCTTAAAGCATCCCGCAACGTAGTCGTCAAGCTTGACGCCGTTGATTGCTATCGTGGTCTTACCGATCCAAAAAGACGGTACGCTTGCCGGCAGCGTCACAGTTACGCTGCCAGACTCGCCAAAGCTGTCTGTAATAGTAAGCGTCCATCGATACACGGTCTGATAGTCCAGATCTGTGTAGGGCACTGAGCCGCTCACAGAACCGTTAGAAGCAGTTGCCGACAATTTCGTTGCGGACGCGTCGTTTCTCTGATAAGTGATGGACGCTGTATTGCTTAGCTGATTCCAGTATGTGCCCTTGATAGTAAGCGATCCAGCAGCACCTGTAGCGCTTGCCCTCGATGCACTGCCTGAAACTGTTGGCGCACTGTAGCTGTAATATGTCTGATTGATTTCAGCCTGGGATTTTAGCCCTCGGCTGTCTGTCACAGTCACAACGTAATGCCCAGACGCGAGCATATCCATCGTTGCACTGGTGTAAGTGCTCAGCGTCAATGGCATGGCCCATGAATTGCTTCCGTTTGTGACTACAACACTTGCTATTGATGCCCCGTTTTTAGCGGTTGCCTTGCATGTGGCCACTTTTCGTGACAGATAGCGAAGCGTGATTGAGGATCCTTTGGCACTTACGCTGCTATTTGTCTCAGTAATGGCAAAACTCGATATTGACGGAGCCATGCTATTGCTTGCGTGCAGAGTGAGATCTGTGTACTTAACATCACCAATCTGTGTGCTGCCGCTATACGTGTAGCACAAGATCCTCAGCGGCACGGTACTGGATGAGCCGATGCTGTCGAAAACAGATTCCGGCACCGTCACAGTGCATGAGCCTGCCACACCGGATGCTACCTGCACATGCGCGCCGTTGTTTCCGCCGTAGCGGACTTCATAATAGATGGTGTGCGTGAAGCTGCTGCTTTTCCGGTTCGTGTAAACCGTGAATGCTGATCCAGCTGTCGGGTCACCAGTTGACGCGCTCGGCTGTGATGCGCGCGGGATTGTAGACAGACCTTTGCTGCTTGACTGACTGCCACTTCCATACACCGCCTGATCACCCGAGAAGTTACCTCCACCGGTCCTTACCCGAATGCCGAAGCTGAAGCTGCCAGATCCATCTGCTGCATGACCGATGTTCAAGCTGCCTGACAAGCTGCCGATGGATGTCCCATTGCCCCATCCTTTGGTGATGGACATGGTGATAGTCCCAACGACAGACCCATTAACGATCATGTCAAGGTATCCAGCTGATGATCTTGTTGAGCCTCCCCATGTATATCCGCTTCGGCATGTATAGGTGGCCGAGATCGACCAGCTTACAGTGGAATAATTGCCGTCTACTGATGTCCCGGATTCCCAAGCTGATCCATAGACTTGCGCCCCATGGGCGTTACCTCCGCCGTAGTCTCCGGCGCCTACCCAAAAACTTAAATCTGCCATTTAGCCACCTTAACCATTCCAGAAGGCTCCGAATCCATCTTCGCCAAACATCTTACATTTCTCCAATCGGTGTGTACCAACATACAGATAGGTGTCTACTTTCATTTGCGTGATCTCACCGCCTGTCGCGGTATATTTAGCAACTTCAACCCCATTAACTAAGATGTAAACACCGTCTCCCTTGACAACTGTTTCACCGCCACTGCCAGACTTTACATGAGCGCCCGTGCTATCAGCCCAAAAAGTCTGCTTAAAGGTGCTGATATCGACCTGTACTCCGACCGTATCACACGCTGGATCAGAATATTTAATGGTTCCGTTATTATAGAAATACTTCACACGTTCCCAAGTGTACTTCTCGGCATCGTATGTTGGCTTATTATGGTTCCATCCACTATCTGACTGACTGGGTGGAACGGTACTTGTTGTCTGCAGATACTCGACATTTCTGTCGATAATCGCATTTGCGGCCGCATTCGCCGCACCAGTGGCAGTCGCCTGAGCACTGGACAACTTGCCGGACAGATCATCGTCAAGCGCTCCGGCCGCGATGGTTCCGCCTTTGATGAGCAAGCCGTTGATCTCGCCGGAATTTATGATCGATGCATTAAAGTTGCCGTCAATGGTACAGGCTGTCGTGTATGGCCCGTCAATGCCAGTTGTACTCAGTCCCCAGCCGTTCATGTTCAGTCGGAAAACATTCTTGGCAGTAGCCTTGCTATCCGTATCCATGAAGAAAAGCTCATTGGCCTCGCTGTTGGCATTGGTACCGATGACCATATGGCCGCTGGTGCCGCCCTTGAGAAGCTCGGATGCTTTTGCGATTGCTTGTTCCAGGAAAGATTTTGTCGTGTCGATCACCGGATCAACAGCGTCATGTGCTTCCTGTTTGATCGTGTCTGAGAAATTACTTTTTGCATCACCAAGTGTGATGGAATTGTAGCGATCCATCAGCACATTCCACTCTGTTTTAATGACTTTGGCTTTCGCATCAACGCCAAAATCCGGGAAGTAGACATGCACCGTGTCACACAGATTTACTCTTTCAAGCGGCGCGATGTTCTGGTATTCCGCTGTCTGTGACAGATCCACAAAGGACACTTCAAGATTGACGCTTGGTGTACCAATATCGTTGTCAACTATGTACGCTGATGCCTTCGCGTTTAGCTGGTCTACTGTCGGCTCTGTTTCATTAAAATCGGATGAGACATCCAGCATATAGATCCGCTCATGTGCGAAAGACTTGTGATTGTCGGTGTACTGAATTGCGCTGCATACATACTTCCCTTTTTCGGAATCAATCCAATATGCAAGGCAGCCAGTGTATGTGTTTTCGATACTCGTTTCCTGCTTCAGACTGGAAAGATTCTTTCCGTATCTGATCGAAACGCCGTTGTCCTGTCCTCTATGGCGGTACACCTTAACAGTGCTTCCGTCCCACATGTACTCCAGCGATCCAGATCCACTGAACGTCTGCAGAATCGATCCATCAGTTCCGCCCAGGCATGCCCGGAAAGACTGAGGATGCGACACTGTGAATTTTGTGGTCGTGTTGTCGATATCTGTCCACACTGAAAAGCCCGGTGCAATCATTGAGTTTGAAATCAATCCATTTAAGGCATTCACAATGCCTGTAGCTGTGAATGGTTTGACCGGGATACCAGATAGCCGATAGCCCCAATTCTGTGCGTAGATCTTCGCTGTCATGCCATCTGTCGATGGTGTGACTGTTTTGATGTCAAATGGCTGCGGATCTTGTACCCAGTTTGGCTTTGCAAGGATGATATTTCCAACCTTCAGATCATCAAAGTGAATACCCTTGACAGGGTAGGTCATATTCAGTTCAAAAAGGCCGTTTCTTTCTTCTGGCACTGCGCACTCGATTGCATCTGTGAGATGGCCAATGCCTTCAGATTTAAATTCTTTCTCATCCTGCTTGTATAAAATCGGAATCATAAGATCCACCACCTTGGCGTTATTTCGACTTTTGTAATTCCTGTTCCCAGAGTGATTCCAGTTGCTTCTGATCCGACAAGCACCGGATAGACATGTCCTGGAATTGTGACGCTTGAGTTCCTGTTATTAGACGCGTCACTCATGTATGCCTCACCTGTCTCACAGTCAATGTCAGTGTAAGCATCTGTAGTGCTGATCGTGACTGACTTATCACCAATGCAAAGATCTCCGCTGCCATACACTCTGATCAGAGGCTTTGCATCAAAGTCCGTAGGATTGTAGATCTTCCCAGATGCCGTAAGTGTGATCACCTGCTCACCTGACTTCAGATATCTTTGCGGCTTGCAGCTAAAAGTAATATCAAAAGTTCCTTCTCTCAGCCTTACAGCCATAGACGGATCAATGCTGCCTGAAATGATAGCCATCCGGTACTCTTCCGGATGAAAGCTATCTTCCAACCTGTGATATCCAGGGCTTTTTAACAGCTTGCCTTTCAATCCACTGAAATTGCGATCAAAATCCTTCTGTAGCAGACATGTATATGTCAGCTCCACATTCTTATATCTGCCATGATCGATGAACAGATCACCTGCCCGGCCTTGTATGCTTACCGTTTCATAGTCAGGCTCAGCAGATCCAAAGGCGTTCGTGCCTGAGACTTCAACGCAAAAATCAGCGGTACTAACACCGTTGTAAATTAAGTAATTTCTCATTCAAACACCTTCTGCCTGCGCCGCATCTTGTCATTGATGCGGTCTTCGATTTCGTCTGCCAGTTCCTTCACGCTCTGGCCCTGCGCGCCATACACGTTGATCGTAATGCCGCCATAGCTGATGCTCTGTTCGGATGCCTGCATGACTGACTGCTGGATCATCCGGTCAAGGCTGTTCACGCCTACTACTGCTTCAGGCCCAGCTTCACCGCCGCCAAGCAGACTGCCACCGGATGCCCCGAAGATCGTGGCTCCATTCAGGATCATGCCTCGTGACATGGCCTTTGCGTACCAGTCAACACTGATATGCGGAACTGTGAGATCCTTCAAACTGAATTTTCCGGTAATGTGGAAGTGTGGAAGCTTAATACCAGGCAGTGACCAGTGGAAGTTAAAGATTCCTTTCAGCCAACTGATGATTGGTGACAAGAAATTCTTAATGCCATTGAACACACGCTCAAAGCTTCCCTTGATGCCATCAAGAATTGGCGAAATAACATTAGCCATAGCCTGTACAGCATCACCTATCGCTCTGAATACCGGATGCAGCACAGAATCCCAAACAGCTTTAATTGCATTGAAAACAGTGCTTACTACACTTCCGATCGCATTAAACACCGTCTGCACAATTGGCCATACAGTGCCCTGTAAGAAACTGCCAATGGCACTGAATACAGGCTGAAGGATGTTGTCCCAGTATCCTTTAATTACCTGGAAAACAGCACCGACAACTTCACTGATTGACATGAACACCAGCTGAATAACCGGCCAGAGAATGTTCTGGCAGAAGTCTCCGATTGCCTGAAATACAGGCTGCAGTGTGCTCTCCCAGAATCCTTTAATCGCGTCAATTACCGTGCCGATCACGCTCTGGATGTTAGTCCATGCCTCATTTACGAAATTGCGGAAGTCCTCATTGTTCATGTACAAGGCAACCAGTGCTGCCACTACAGCAGCGATCGCGCCTATGATCAGTCCAACAGGGCCACCCGCCAGTGATGTCAGCGCACCTCCAAATGATCCAGCGCTTTCCAGTGCCCCAGCAAACTTAGTGATAAGTCCACCAACGCCAGTCATCAGCTTACCGATTCCAAGCACAACCGGGCCGACAGCTGCCGCCATCAATGCAAACTGCACAATGGCCTGCTGCGCGCCTTCCGGCATACTGTCCAGCATGCCTTTGAGATTCTTAATGCCATCTGTCAGTGCGCCCAGAACATCAGTGATCAAAGGCGCCGCCGCATCAACTAGCTGCGCGCCGACATCCTTTAAGTTGTTCATTGCCACTTGCGTCTGATCGAGCGGATCAAGTGTCTGTTCAAATGTATCGCTGACAGATCCGGCAGCATCCGTCAGATCTGTCGTGCCTGCCACAAACATATCCATGCTGAGGATGCCGGACTGCATGGCATTATAGAGTGCCGGCCCTGCCTTTGCACCGAAAACGTCTGACGCATCACCAGCACTGCTGAAGGCACGCTGCAGGACATCGCCCATGCTCTCGCCTGTGCTCTGGCTCTCAGCCATAGCCTTTTTCAGACCGGTCATGACATCGTTAGTATTGATGCCGGATTTTTCCAATGTGCCCAACAGGTTAGCCGCGTCTGATGCACTGAATCCCATCTCACGCATAGCTGCGCCGTTGGCGGTCATCTCCTGTGCAAGTGTGTCTACTGAGATGCCCGTGTTCTGTCCGACAACGTTCAAGGTGTCAAGCATATTGCCGGCATCATCAGCACTTAGTCCAAACGCAGATAAAGCCTTCTGTACACTGTCAATGCTGCTGTTTACATCTGTTCCGTTTATCTGTGCGAACTCCAAAAACTGCTTGGATAATCCTTCCAGCTGATCACCAGTCACGCCGAAACGGGTATTAACCTCACCGATTGCAGTGCCAGCATCCTGGAACGAAACCGGAATAGTCTCAGCAATACTCTTTGCGCGGTTCTGCATATCCTCCAGAGCCGCACCGGACGCGCCCGTTTTAGTCGTGACAGTGTCCATTGCCTCGTCAACTTCATGCCATGCACTGACAGATGCTGCAGCTGCAGCGGTAACTGGCGCGGTAACGCCTACAGATAGCGCCTTGCCAACGCCCTCAACCTTACCGCCCATATCGGTCAGCTTTGCACCCATGTCTTTAATGTCACCGACATGGTTTTCGAGTGCCTTGTTGACTTTTTCCAGGCTATCCTGATACTCGTTAAGCTTTGCAGTTGTCTGGTTGATCTCCGCGCGTTTTTTGGCAATAGCAGCCTCATCCTTATTCTCAGCGTTTTCCATTTCAGCAAGCTGCGTGTTAAGGATGCCAAGTTTCTTCTTGTAGTCTTCTGTCTGACTGGCAAGATACTTCTGCCGATCTTCCAGCTTCTTTGTGCTGCTTGTGTTCTTATCGTACTGAGACTGTGCCAGCTTTAACTCAGAGTAGTTCTCCTTGGTGGAAGCAGAAACGGACTTTAAGGCACTCTTAAAATCTTCTGCACCTTCGGCTGTGAACTTCAAGCCAACACGCTTTAAATCATCTGCCATTGTCTATTCCTTCTTTCCATTCCTTATATGAAATGCCGGTCATTGCACCTGTATGCAGATACAACTCCCACATCATCTGATCTTTGCGATCATTCGTTTCTTTATGGATCACCCATGAAATAAAGTTACTGATATCGTGCATACGGATATGCAGATTCAAAATGTCATTTACTGCGCTGCCATACCGGCGGTATAGGACATCCGTGACTTCATTTGTGTTGGCGCTGATTTCAGCGCCTGCCTGAAAAAATCGATCATCTCATCCCGGTCAAAGTATGCGTAAATGAGCTGCACATATTCAGTAATCGGCATCTTTGATAAGGCGGTTAAGTCCTCACCAATGCCCCTTGCCAGCAGCCTGTTCACCTCAGCCTTGCAGTCAAAGATGTGATCAAAGATACATTCGACAAACTTGCCGATCACCATACTCTGTGCAATCTCGGCATCTTCTTCAGCCTTGATCTGCCTGTCGTTCCACTTGTCACGCGGCATCGGTACGACATTGCCGGAATCATCAAGCATTGTCGGTGCTTTGTAGTTTTGCAGTTTGGTCAATTCCTTTTTGGGAAGTGCCTGCATTGCTTCCGTGACACCCAGCTTTTTAATCAACGCCCCCAGGTCCCAAAGATCATCGGCACACAGCGGATTTAAAGAAAAAGAGGCGGTGTTGCCCGCCTCGATTTTTCCATTCATTCCCGATTATGCTCCTGCAGCAGTGCCGAGCTTCTTAGCATCTGCCAGTGTCAGGATAGGCTTAGTAAAGAAATCCGCTGCCTTTACATTCTCGTATCCCTTTTCGCTGGTGAACACTTTGCAATCAATGTGGCCATCATCATCGAAGCCATAAGCAGTGATTGTGAGCTGTTTAGTCTGATCGGAGTGCTTGTCGGCAGATGTGGATGTCTTATCATCATTATCTGTCAGCTTGCACTTAGGATACCATCTGTACTCGTGTGTCTTGTCTTTATTGATGACATCAACGCCATATGCGAAATACGGACGGGTATTTTTTGTGCCGCCGGACAAAACAACACCACCGTCAATATCTGCGCCCTTCATCTTTTCGATTGTGATGGAATCAAACGCAATATTGGTGACGGTAATTGTCTTTGATGTCACCGGTGCATCAGATTCGTAAATCTTACCGGAAGCGTAAGAATCATAGGAATCTGTATTGTCGGCAACCTCAATCTCAGTCACTGTCGGATACTCGGAAACATCAGTGGCAAAAGTGGATGTCCAGCTTCCGTCTGTGTCCATCGTATCAAAGCAGATAAACTGATTGCCCACCGTTTCAACTGTGGCGGGATGTTTGAATGTTGTGGTCATTTATCTCCTCCAAAAATTTTTGAAATCATATCATCGTAATACTTTTCTTTGTTCCTGGCGAATGTTGGACGAAAATGCGGGATTGCAGAATGCTTACTTTTATGGCTTTTCCCAGCACCGGTCCATCCGCGCTCAATGATAGGGCCGTAATATCTGCCCCATCCTACCAGCCACCCTGTGCCTTCCTGCTTGATAGCAAACGTGTCAAGCAAATGCGTATGACCAGCGGTATTGATTCTGGATCTCGGCGATGGAAGCTTCAGCAGATCATCTCGGAACTCCTCCGCGCCAGTCTTCAATGTATTAGTGATGGACTCGTCGTCCATCTCTTTCATCATGTCTTCCAGCTCTTTTTCAAGATCGTCAAAGCCGCTTTTTTCAACGTATATCGACATTACAGATCTTCCTCAACGTCCAGGGCACAATAGCTGTGGAAGTATTGAGGACTGGAAGTGGGAACAACGTGCTCGTGATACCATGTCGGATGCAATCCGGCATCATTGAGTGCCTTTTTGAGGTTCAGCAATGCCTGGCTTCTTGGCTTTCGATCACAGAATGAAATCTGGTAGGTAACTGTGACGTGATAATCATCACCAGATGCCATATTGTCAGTCCATACCGTTTCCCAGTACACAATGCGCGGATAATTGCCCTTTGCCTCAATAGCTGCTTCGCCTTCCGCAACCATCTCAACACCGGATACACTATGCAGCAGCTTTGACAATTCATCTTTCGTCATTTATTTCTCCACCTCATAATTCATTTCCGGTGATACACATGTGATCTCTGTCTCACGATACCCGGTCTTGCTGATAATCTGAGTAGCGTTGAACACGTCATGCTGCTTGCCGTTGATCATCAACACGCAATTACTATCCACGCCATCCCATTGTGGGATAGACAGCTTGATCGTAACTTCCTTGTGTGCCTGTTCAAACTGCAGCTGTGTGCGGTCATATACAGACAATTCTCGGTACCAGATCGGGGGAATGTCGCGCTTCTTCAGCCGGATTTCCTGATAGTCACCATCGGAGACATTCACCTTGTCATACAAAGTGAAGCATCCGTCAACGTACTGTGGTGCTGTCGCTGCCTTACTTAGATTCATAACGCGCTCCTAACTGCCAGCTGTGAATTACATCGGCATAATTCTGCTCAAAATCTTCATACCTGTGATTGATCAGGTAATAGGTTGCATTCTTCAGCAGCATTCTTCCCTGCTTGTCATCGTCAAAATCAGCGCCTGGAACAATAAAAGATAAACGGGCAGAGCATTCTTCCCCTGCCCGTTTAATCACGGAATCATCAAGATATGGCGGGAGCTGGTAGTCTTCCCTCATCTCTTTGATAAATGCGACCTCATCCATGCTCTCACCTCACTCTAATTAAGCTGCAGCCTTTGTCTTGTGCGCAGGCAGCTCATACTCTGCCAGCTTGGTCGGATCAAATACGACAGCAGCATCATCATCTGCTGCGCGGCCATTGCCGTATACCTTGGCGATAATGACGTCGGCATCGTCCAGTGCCTTTGTCTCCTTATACTCGGTGACCTGTACACCCTGGAAGCCCATGGTATAAACACCCGGGATTGTCAGGACAGCGGTGCCCTGTGCACAGTTAGCGTCAGCATATACAGTGATAGGCAGCGCAGACTTCTGAGCATAACCGGCCACGATGGAATCAGCATACAGTGCCGGGTTGACATAGTCATATACATCTGCCGGATTTGCAATCAGTGCAAGCTGTGTCAGTGTGCGTACACCGCCATGAGACAGTGTCTTCAGTGCAGCAGCCATGCCCTTCGGAGAGAAGGAAGTCAGAGTAGTGACAGTTGTCTTTGCCTTGGCTGTGCCGTCTGTTTCGGTAGCGCCGAGCTGCCGCATGATGCCAACCGGTGCCTTCTTACCATCGCCATTCAGATATCCCTTAACAATGCCATCCTGCATAGCTTCGGACAGAATAGCTGTTACATATCTGTCAACGTATCCAACTTCCAGCTCGCGGATGGCCTTTGGAATCACGACAAATGCAGACAGCTTGAATACATCCATATTCAGGGAAGTAATGCCAGCTGTGAGCTCAGATGTAATGCTATCTGTCAGATTGCCCCATGCCGCTGCACCGGTTTTGCTGCCAAACAGCCATTTCTTAACGTTTGCCGGTGTGAATGTGATCAGGGAAGTGATGCCGGATGCCTTCTTTACCTCGTTCAGTGTGTAATCAATCGTTTCTGCCGGGATGAAGTCGATCTGGCTGCCCGTAACATTCATCTTCGGACCTTCCTTGATCATCTCATAAAACTTGCGCTCACCTGCAGTCAGCGGGCGGAAGGATCTTGCAACATCGCGTGCATCCTTTGCCTTGTCCTCTTCTGCCTGTGCAAGAATGCTCTGTACTACATCGGCATTTGCCTGAGATACATACTCAGAAATAGCGTCATAAATAGCTTCAGGCTTGTCTTCAGAATTTTTGAGCATTTCGATAAACTGCTCCTTAGTCTTTGTATCGATCTTCATTTTCTGTTTCCTCCAAAATAATTAGCCCAACCATCAGTAGGCTTTGTCTCTTCCTTTACTTCTTCAGGCTTGTGCGCTTCCTTCAAAATGGAACGCATAGCCTCTTTGAAATCTTCAAGTGTTGGCTGCGGTGTTGGTTTCTTCGCAGTCAGCTGATCATGAATCATTTGCATTGCACTCTGCTTCGGTGCACCATCGGCTGTTTCTCCGCTGATCTCTGTGGCAAAACCATAGCTCAATGCATCTGCTGCTGAGATCCATGTTGATTCATCCATCATCTTCTTGATGTCATCTTCGGAGATCTTCGCCACACTCTTATATACTTCTACAGCTGTCTGATTCACCTTTTCCAAATCGTCTGCCTGCTTGCGCAATTCGGACGAATTGCCCATCGTGAACATCCACGCATTGTGAATCATCAACAGTGAAGCATTGGACATGATGCGCTTACTTCCAGCCATGAATACGACACTGGCAGCGGAACACGCGAAACCATCACAGTATGTGGTTACTGTCTTACCGCTGTTTTTCAGTGTGTTGTAGATAGCCAGACCTTCGCTGACATCACCGCCGTTTGAGTTAATGTGCACGTTGATAGATGGTGCCTGTACTGCCTGCAGCTCTTTGACAATGTTGTAAGCGGATCTGGTAGGATCATCTTCACCCCACTGGCCCCAGCTTGAAATATCACCAAAGATATACAGATCAGCATGGTCTTCGCCATCCTCAAGCATGTAGTATCTATTAGCTTCGTTTTTCACGCTTTATCCTCCTTTCTTTGTGCTTTGACACGTTCTTTTGTTCTGTCTGTGTGACTTGTTGATCACTGCCCAATTCATCAGATCCGTCATCAGATGCATCAGCAGCACCCTTCCCGGTTCCTTCCGTTGAGTAGTTTTTTGTTATCACACGAGACTTTGAGAAGTCCGTATCAAGCGTCCACATTCCGGCCAAATCTCTGCACTCATCGAGTGAGAATCCATCGGCCCTCAGTTTGTCTATCTTGTCAGCATTGTCCAATACATCTCTGTGCTTGAACTTTGCCAGCCATACAATCGCTCTTTCGCCGTTCACATAGTCAGCTTCGCCAACTAACTTAGCGTTTAGACTGTCAGCGATGATCTCAGCAATCGGCTGTACTGCGTATGTGATGAACTCATTGGTTGCGTCTGAATTTTCCGTTATTTGCCCGTTGAAAACTCCTAGCGGGATATCAAACGCTTTGGCACACTGCTCATTGATCTCAGCGGCCATCGTGTGCATATCTCCGACAGATGCATTGCTGTCAATCTTCAGGTAAGACAGATTCGCCTCTGCACCTTCCGGGATGATCACCAGACCGCCATCTGTGATCTTCTTTTTCAATTTGTCGATCACATAATCTGACGTGACGGTGATCTCATTACCGTTTTCATCCAGCGTCTTATAGATCGGACGGCTCCCATTGATCTTGTATTTGAATAACGGCGTATTGCTGATCGTTTCTGCCTGCCTGATTGCTGATATCGTGTCATTGTACAGTTTCAGCACGTTCCTGGTCCACAGCCTTAGCTGATCAGTGCCATATCTGAGATGTACGACTTCTGCCTCAGTAAATGACCGATCCAAGCGGTAAGAATCTATTCCATCCCACACCGAAACGTTACTGTAAGACTTGCCATACAGCACAGTGTTGGATGCTGTATAATACTGTGCAATGTAATATTTGCCATTCACCATGACGATCAGGCAGTCGCCTTTGTGAAGCAGCTCCATAGCCGCTTGATACCAAAAGTCCGTCCCAGTCTGATTGTCATTAGGCTGCACGTTTAGCTGAAAGTACTGATGGTCAAATCTCTGATTGTGCTGCTTATCCAGCAGCACGATCTCACTCTTCGCGATTGCCTTGGCAATCATTGACATCGCCTTTTCCTGTGCCAGATCGGACAGGTGGATTTTATCGAGATTGATGCTGATCAGATCAACCAGGCTTTTCAACTCGCCATTCTTATTTTGAAAAATAAAATCAAACATAAATCACCTGTTCCTTTAGCAGCTCGGAAGAAAATTCAGCGGCAACGAATGCCATGAAGCCATCATTCTTTCTCAGTTTCGGCTCGATCTTAACGTATTGGGTATTTCCATACCGCCCGATCTGTGTCGCCGTATTGTTTGTGTACCAGCGCATGATCGCACTGTCTCCAAAATCGATTTTTCCATCAGCAAATAGCTGTGAAATGAGTGGTGCAATGATTGCGGATGCCGATCCTACTCGCCGCACCAGCCGAACAATACCGCCCGGATTGTCCTTGCTTTCTATCGTGATCCCCGACCGTTCAAACAGCTCTTTAAAGATCGTGTACCGATAAGTATCCATCGTGATCTTCTGCACAGCGTACTGCTGCATGAGATTTAAGCAGTACCTCACGATGTCATCTGCCGGAAGTGACGGGGCATCTGTCACTTCGTAATCTTCAAATCCCTTCTGTCCTATATTGGCAATCGGGAATTTAATTGAATTAAAAAATGGAGAACATGAACATATCCAGCTATGCTGTCTCCATTTATGACT
This sequence comes from Lactimicrobium sp., assembly GCF_036453465.1. Classification (NCBI taxonomy): domain Bacteria; kingdom Bacillati; phylum Bacillota; class Erysipelotrichia; order Erysipelotrichales; family Erysipelotrichaceae; genus Lactimicrobium; species Lactimicrobium sp. Next base: position 97,708 of record NZ_JAZHUW010000001.1, on the reverse strand, counting down.
ACCATCGCTTTCGATGGTTAGCACACCACATGATGCAAAATCACGGACATCTGCATAATCAATGCCAATGATCGCAAGCTGTCCGGTTGTGTCCTCTGACGCTCTCAGCGTCTTTGTATCGGGATCAGAGTAGGAGCACTTGAGAATGTTATTCCAGGAAGTGACTGCCTCCAGTTCCTTCTTTTCGGGCAGGTTGCACCGCTTAGTCAGAAACTCCGGCAGCTTGGATGCATTCTGCTGTGCTTCCAGCCAATCCATTCTGATCGCATCGGCAAGCACAGGCATGTACTCCATGGAAGGATTTGCCTTGTGCATGGCCATTTCATCGCCGGCCTCTTTTTTGCTGTCCAATCTGCAGATGAATGGAAAGATCCTCAGTGGATTCTCACCGGTTCTCAGAATCTGCTCACATGTTGACAGCGTATCATCGAGCGGGCCTTCCCGCACATATCCGTTTGTCGTGATGATGATTTCTCGAAACTGAGGAACCTTACCGGCAGCAGATTCATACACATTGATGTTGTCATAGTTCTCGTAAGCGTGAATCTCATTGAAGAACACGCAGCCTGGACGTTTGCCATCCTTGGTTTTGCTGTTTGACGTGTTGTACTTCAATTCAGATTTCGTCTCTAAATTGATGATCTTCTCTTTCGTTACAGAGAACTTGCCCTTAAATTTTGGATTGCCGTACAACATGTCATAAGGCACTTTGTACGTATCCTTGATCTGGTCCTCACTGTTTGCCACCAGTTCAATGTTGTATCCCTTAACACCGTATAGTGGTGTCTGTAAGAAGTTGGCTAACGGTGCCATCATGCCATCTTTACCATTTCCACGGCCCATCATGATGAATATCTTACGAAATACCGGCTGATCGTCTGACTTCCGGTACATGAAGACAAACGCATAGATGAATTTTTGGTATGGAAACAGCGGATAGTAATTGGCTTCACAGTATCTGATACAGTTGCGATACGTTTTGGCATCGAAATAGATATCGTCACGCTTCAGTGTAGGAATCACAACTTTGTCAATCAAACGGTTGCGATCCTTGTTAATCCATTCTGGGTGATCGTTCATGTACTGAATATATTCATCGATTTCAGCACATTCAATCATATGATCACCACCTTTCGTTATCGCTGAAAACTGTTATTCTTCTGATCGGATGACTGCAGCTTGCCAGCTTGACATACAGCATCTCGTTTTTATTTCTGACATGTGGAAGATCCACCATGTCAGTAATGCGTCCTCGTGTCATGACATTTGTCATTGCCCTCACCGGATCAGTATCAATCCAAATCCATTTGGCATCAGGAAACACCAGCCGCTCTTCTTCGGTTGGATAGCAAGTGATATGTGCAACATCACCATGTTCTGACAGCGTGAGTGTCTTTCTGATCTGTTCTGTCTTTGACCGCTCTTCATCGGCATCAGTCACAGTTTGAAAATGCTTCTTTGCCCATGTTGTTTTACCGGCACCAATCAGGCCACACACGAAATAAATCATAGATAGTCACTGTTGCTTCCCTTAATCACCGGATCTTGCAGTCCCAATGCCTGCATGATCTTCAGCATCGTGGCGCTGTTCTTCTGCGCATCACTGATACTTTCGTTTGTCTTGGTAGTCTCAGTGCCCTTAGTCGTCAGGTAAGTGACTTTCACACCGCGCTCTTCGATATCTCGAAACAATAACTCGTTGGCCTTCCAGTATCGGATGTACTCCTCGACTTCGGCCAGGTTGTAATCTGTCATGATATTTTTTTCTTTGAGCTGCTCAACCAGAGCTTTTCTCAACTTCTGCTCTGTCATTTTCCTGGCTGCCATAGTCCATCCTCCTTTCTGGAAACCTCTTACGCGCAGTTTAGACGTTTTGTCTATACCCCTCAACGCCCGCTAGGTCCGTTTCAAATTCACTCAAAAAATCGACCGGGGGTAGTTACCATTTTTCTTTCAGTTCTTCCTTCTCAGGAAATTTCTGTGTGTACCTGAAAGCAGACAAATGATCACTGTCTCTGCCATGGATTCTGTCATGGCACACATGACACAAGCTGATCAAGTTGTCATCATCCAATGCCAACTCTGGATAATCCTTCAGCTCCTTAATATGGTGCACACACACTGCCCTGTGAATGCGTGAATCGTAACCATGTAGCTGCTCACCATTGCGAGCGGCCTCCTTGATCCGTGCTCTGCACATCTGGCACTCGTAGTGATCACGCCGTAGAATCTCATCACGCTTGCGCTTCCACTTCTTTGACCAATAGAAAGCATTGGCCTGCTTGTCACTTAATGCCATGCTGTGCCTTCCACCATCTGCGATATAGCCGGCAGCTGCGCATGTGCCCGGTGTCCCAGCACCTTGCCTCGCAGCTCGTACATGGGCAGGTATACAGCTGATCGAGGCGGCGTAACGCCGCACGGCTTTCATCTTCATCGTCCGGCACTCTGATCACATCATCGTCATCCATACAAAAAGAGACCAGCTCTTTCAATGCTGATCTCGACGGTATCATAGTAGCACAGGCAATTTGGACAATTTGGACGAGATATAGAAAAGTACAGAAAAAAGCAGAAGGCAAATAGCCGACCGCTTTTTATCTTGCCTGAATTGGACGTTTTCAGGCCGTTTTAGGCACATCTCTGATTTGATGATAATTTATGCGTCAATAGTATAGATCGACTGAGCATGCCATACTCTGCCTGTCTCAGAGCGTCACAGTCACTTCTCCCTGCCGAAGAAGCGCATCAGTGTCTTCCTTGCGTTGTAGTAGCTGTTTGCTCCGTACACCAGTTTGCTGGTCTGCTTCCAACTTTTGCCATTGAGATAGTGCCACCTGATTATGCTGCGGATCTCCGGATCATCAAGCTCGGCAACCCAGGCATTGATACGATCCCGTTTGTCAGCCATCTCTGTAAACATCCGGTTATACTTCTGCTGCAGTGTCGTGATCTTCTGCACCGCTTCAGAAGTAGGATCACCCGGGGACAGCGGAGACTGCCCGATCTTCTCGAATGCCGGAGACCGGTATGTGTTGTACATGCCTTTGATTTCCTGCTGCACAGCCTTGATCTCGGAATCAAGATAGCGCAGCTCTTTAAGATCCTCAATCGTCACAATCCTAATTCCTCGGCACACATATCCACAATAACTGCAGTACACACGATGCTAAGGCACTTACCGAGGACTTCAATCAGTCTCATCTTTCGCTTCCTCCGGTTTGAATCTGAGGCCGTATTCTGCCATTTTCTTCTCAATTTCCTGCAGTGATTTCTTCCCCAGGTTTCTTACTTTCTGCATTTCGGTGTATGTCTTCCCGCACAGATCGCCTAGCGTATTGATCCCGGCACGTTTGCAGCAGTTATATGACCGCACACTCAGATCAAGTTCTTCAATCGAAGTTTCAAGACACGTGCCTTTCTTCTCTGCTTCTGCTCTCTGTTTTGGTGTGATATTTCTGATCTTGTCCAATTCAGCCTGCAGGTATTCTGCCTGTGCCTTGTAATGCTCTGCTTCACCTTGCGCTTCTCTCAGTTCCGCTTCTGGAACGCATCTTAACGTACCTTTGTACTGTTGAAATCTCAGCTTTCTGATAGCCTTAGCTTCAACCTGTCTGATTCTCTCCCTGGTAACTCCACATTCTTTACCAGCTTCTTCAAGCGTCATGCCCCACTGATACCGCATCTGTAGAACCTTGTTCTCGCGTTCAGTAAGCACCTCGTTCATGACTTCTTCCATGATTCCCAGAGAGTAGTATTTTTTCGGTTCTTGGTAGTCCTCATCGGCGTTTATACGCAGATAGCTGTCATCGTCTTCTCCATTGATCAAAGGGATCAGATTGTACGGATATACTTTCAGCAGATTGACTCTCTCCCGGTCTTTAGCGTCAAGCGCCTTTTTCATTTCAGATTTCCAGTGTGATTTTGCTGCACTGTATCCGTTTTTATAACCACGTTTGAATTCTTCTGACCATGCAGTATTTCTGCTGAATTTTTCTTCTAATGTTTCAATCATTGTCTGTCTCCTTACTCATTTCTGCCCCACAGTTCGGGCAGTACCTGGTGTAACCCCGTGTAGGTGAGATACAAAAGCATGAGCTGCATACGAAATCGGGTTCTCCGTTAGCATCGTGTAAGGCTTTAATGATCCAGTGCGCATGCTTCACTGGTTCTGCTTCAATTCTAGGGATTTGATTTACTTCATCCCGGAATGCTATCCACTCGTAGTGCACGGACCCTCTAGCAAGAAGTGGCGCGATTGGAGCCCCTACAAACCGGATCTCGTCCGGGTTAATCAGCCTCATTGCCTTCACTCCGTTTGGATCTCATAAAGCTGGTGCACTTATGCCAGTATTTCACATCGCCGTTCTCATCCTTTTCCGTTACGATCTTTTTGCACGGCCACCACATTCTGTCAAACCGCGCCCTTTCCATCGCGTCAAGAATGCGACATCCGCCATTCTCTGGGAACTCCGGAAAACCGTCATTTTCTCTTAACTTGTAATGAACGCACCTCTCACACAAGTTGTATAAAAACACTTCGTATTCAGTGCCGCTTGAGAACGGCTCGCTTTTTTCAATCTTCATTTTTGCATCCTTCCTGCATCATTTCTCTTCCCATTTCCTCGCCCATCTTTCCCAGATAGTCGCTGTACTCGTCGTCTCTCTTTTTCACCCAATTGTACGGATGCTTGCAACCACCCATCCCGTCTCTGTGTACAATTCCTAATGGGCCATCCATCTCCGGGCACACATCATCACCATATTCGCCATGCGTTGGGCATAGCGGGCATAAATCACACCTCATTCACATTCACCTCTATACATGTTCTTTTATCTCCATTTCTCAAAATAATTGTGGAGTTATATTTGTTAGCATATTTTCTTTTGCCAACTTGTAAAAATTTTTCTTAATTTCAAACCCATAACATGATCTGTTTAGTTCTGCACACGCTCTAAGGGTTGAACCACTGCCAGCAACGGGATCTATCACAACGTCATATTCATCTGTGTATATTTCTACTAGTTGTTTAATAACTTCAACTGGCTTTTGTGTCGGATGTATTTTAGGATATCTACTATCCCTGTCCCACTTAAACCAATCTAGAATCATTTTTCCGTTGTTGTTGAATTTCGGTAGTTTATCTCTGTAAAGAACTAATGCGCACTCTGTTGCGCCACAAACACGCATATTAGCTTTAAGAACTTGTGAAGAATAATTTTTGATGAAGAACAACGGTTGAGAATGCTTAAAACCGAATTGTTTTGCATAATCTGAAACAGGTGTTAATTGTTGCCATGAGCAGAAAATTATCATGCATGGTGCTTTCCCTGTTTCTTTAGGTTCTTTCTTCAAAAGTCTTGTACAGAATTGAAAGAAGTTGTAAATCTTGAAGTCTTTATCTGTATCAAAGAATTCAGAATTTGCCTTACTGCTTTCTCCGTTTTTCTTATCTCCACCGATATACCAATCACATCGTGAGCCGTATGCATTTTTCCCTATGTTGTAGGGAATATCTGCAATTATTAGTTGCGCACGAGGTATTTGATATCTTTTCGCATTTTCGAAATGATCATTATACAATTCAATCTTGATTCTCTTTTCGTGTTGCTCCACTTTGTTTTCCTTTGTTGCCATGTTTTTTTATCTTCCTTCCTGTGGTGCGGATGCTTTGAGGTGACATGCTATTCTCCTTCGCCATCATCATTTCCTTTAATCATTGCATAAGCTGCTATCGCCGCCATGATCAAGATGAGCAGGATAGCCGCGATTGCCAGTGTCCTGACGAACCATAAGATCATCCAGAGCATGGCACGCAGAAGTGCAAAAGCCACTGTGATCATCTTTTCTTCTTCTCCCCGAAAGCACACCAAAAGGTGGTAGTAACTGGAACTTTCAGCTTGCTACATGAGCTGACACGACATCCACTGGACATCATTTCCCACTTCAGATGCTTGCACTCATGGCAGAATGTCACGCTGATCCAGTGATCATCCACATACTGCTTCATCTCTTCATCCGTCATCTGCCGGTGCTCCCGAACCCTGCGTCACCTCTGTCAGTCGCATCAAGATCCGGCACCTGATGCAGCTCATCAAGCAGACACGGCAGGATGATGATCTGAGCGATCTTGTCACCGCGTTCAAACTTGTATGGTGCCATGGTGTGGTTTTCCAACTTAACTATGATGCTGCCAGTATATCCGCTGTCCACCACTCCTCCAGGAACCACTATGCCATTCCTGAACATCAGGCCAGATTTACTTTCGATCTTGCCAAACCATCCAGCCGGGATAGCCAGATGCACTCTTGTGTCTACTACACATGCTCCATGTGCAGGCACTACGATCAGCTCTGGCGTATATAGATCCAGACCGGCATCTGTTGAATGCGCTCGTTTCGGCATATATCCGCCGTCATCAATCTTCACTTTCATCGTTCTCCTCCTCTTCATCCATGTGCTGAAAGACATAGTGATTAAGTGCTTCCTGCAGCTGACCGCAGTGGAAAGCCATGATCATGATGTCGCATACCTTGCCTTCCTGCCACCATGTCAGCGTATCCCCAACCTGACCGCATAGACTTGCGATTGCAGATGCATCTTTGCCCATGCGCTTCAGCAGCTTGTCAATCGCTATGTCTGTCTCTGCCTTCTTTTTCATTTCTCATTGTCTCCACAATATTCATTGCTTTCTTGAAGCCGACCAGCTCACCATTGCGGAATGTTGAGCGGCCTTCTTCTTCAACTGGGATGGCATCATCCATCTTGATGTACTCAATTGCCATGCGTCTAAGCAAGGCATTCACGCTAATCGTTGTCTTCATACAATTCAAGATCATTCGATCTCCTTTGGCTTGTCATGGCTCAGCAGCACAACATCATCTGAGCCAATTCTTGCTGTCATTGCCTTGCTCTTCTTTGTGGCTGCCATCGCTTCATATGCCTTGTGGAACCGCTGCCTCTCGAAGTTCTCGATGTCTGAGACAGTGCGGTGGAAGCCAAGCTCCACCATGTCCATAGGTTTATAGATTGCCTTCACTTCTTCCGGCAGCAGCTTCCAGTCTTCCTCGATCTCAGACGGCCGTGTGGATGAGATGGACTTCCAGAAACGTCTGGCAATGCTCCATGCCTCATCCTCCGGCAGCATCTCTGTTGATGTCTCATACATGGCAGATCTGATGTCGGCAGGCTTTGGACAGTAGTGCATTGTCTGCAGGCAGTGCTTTGTGGCAGCAAGCACAACATCAAACGACTCTGGAAAGAGTGATGTCCACACATCCGCCTCAAAGCTTGCATCAATCTCGCTGCTTGGCGGATAGATCGAATGGATCAACATAAGAATCTTCATTGTTTCTGTTTTGTTCATATAGCTCTCTCATCCTCTCCTGATAATTTTTCTTTGTGGAGACAATAGTCTCGTCTTTGTACCGCTCCTGGTTAAGCCATGTCAGCGGATTGGGAATGTACTGCATATCTGTGTGTGAGAACTTAGCCTCGATCTGTGATCTGAGGGCAGACATGATCTGTGCATAGTCTTTCTCAGACTTGCAACACTTCTTGAATTTCTGCTCAGCAGGTTTCTTCCCAACTTTCTTCGGGTACAGAGACCAGAACTCCTTAAACCACAGGTCAACTGCATCAACAATCTCAGCACCGGCAGGTGCGGATTTGACCATGTCTTTTTTATATTGTTCCTTTGTTTCTTTGTTACTTTGTTTCTTTGTTCTATTGTGCTCAGTCTCCTGCTCAGTCTCCTGCTCAGTCTCCTGCTCAGTCTCCTGCTCAGTCTCCTGCTCAATGACCTGCCCTCTGACACTTTCGTAAGCTTGATATTTGCCGTAGTTTACTACGTTTATTCGTGTATACTTACCTGTCACGTGGCATGTGATTTGGCCACACTTTTCAAACTGCTTCAGCCACCTGTCTACTGTGTTCCTGCTGATGTTAAGCTCCTCTGCAATTCTTTGCTTTGAAGTTATGAAGCAGCCACGCTCAACCTTCTCACCTGTGACGCTCCAATAGCCATCTTTCCAATTGGCATTCTCGATAATGTACAGCCAGATCGCCATTGCATAGATGTTTCCCCACCACTGCCAATTCTCAATGCGGCGCTGTATTATGATGAATCCTTCATCAGACATGGCATCTCCTAGAATGGCAGATCGTCCGGATTGATGGTTGTATCCGTTCCACAGCTCAGGGAATCAGCACCGATCTGCTGCGCTGTGCTGTTCTTCTTAATCTCCTTCATGGAGTACGGATTGGGCTGCGCCTCTGTCTTCTCTTCCGCTTTCTGCTGCCGATACTCTGCTGAGGATCTGGGCTGAGGCTCATCCGTTCCCTGAGACGCACCTTTGCTTTGAAGAAGCTGCACATTGTCACAGACAACCTCGGTCACATAGACCTTTTTGCCATCCTTGTCATCATAGTTTCTGGTCTGAATGCGGCCTTCTACGCCAACCAGATTTCCCTTTCTGGCATAAGACCCAAGGAAATCGGCACTTTGACGCCAGGCAACACACGGCACAAAATCTGCGTTCTGCTGACCATTACTGTCACGGGACACTCTGCGGTCAACCGCTACCGTAAACTGTGCAACAGAAAGACCGGAATTCGTCTTGCGGACCTCAACATCCTTGGTCAGCCTGCCAATCAGTACAACTCTATTGATCATTGTTATTTCCTCATTTCCAAGTACGTTATGCCGACCGCATAAGCCTGCCAGATGTCTTTTTTGAAGCCATAAAAGAATCCGGGGTCCTTCTTGGTGCCTTTCCCGTGATTCTTCTGGCCGTAAGCGAAGCGGTCAACCAATGCCTGCGTTATTGTTGCGTCTGTAGCCTTCATGGAGTGGCAGAGCGTCATCTTCTCATCCTTGCGGAATACAAGGCCAACGTTATCTTTATCAACGCCATGATCGATCAGATGCTGCATGAAGCGGCCCACCCATTTGCATGTGTCAAGTACTTCCTGGCCAACAGGCATTCCATAACAGGCAAGCATTTCAATGCAAATGTGATCTGTACTCATGTACATCTCGGTTAGATGCTCAATCACATCATAGTTAGACTCTTTAGCAAAGCGCACTGGCTGCAGCGTAGTGCTGTCGATCAAGCACCACGCTGACTCCGTCGTTCCAGGATCAATTGCCAGTGTGTAGCCCATCAGAACAGGCTTTCCTTCTCAGCCGGTGCTGGCTTCGGTGCTTCTGCAGCAGGCTTTACTTCGCCCGTCTCAGCATCGATGGCATCCATTGCCGTCTGCTGCTCATTCTCTTCCTGTCCCTGCTCTTCAGCGGTATACATGCCGCCAAGGCGTACCGGGAATGCTTCTCTGAGCGCCTGGACAAGTGCAACCTTCCTGATCATAGTTGCCGGCTTGGTGCCCCAGTTAGACTTGCCGGTGCTGTACTCACGCATGCTGACCTCTTCCCTGTAAGAGTGTGATCTGTCCTTGCGATATACTTCAGCCCAGCCGCCAATGATCTTTTCTTTGTCTACGATCAGCGTTCCGGTGCGGTATTCAATCGTGCCGTCTTCCTTCTCAACAACAACTCCTGCTTCAAAGCCGTCAAAGTTAGGATCGGACTCGGCACGCTTGAGGAAGGCTTCCTTGCCAACCACAACCGTCGCCGGTTCGCTGCCATACTTGATGCAGTATGCTTCCTTAAGCCAGGGATTCAGGCCTTGGTATTTGCAGAGATTGATAAACATGCCAACCTCCTGCAGCGTAACCTTATCCTTGCCGCCGCCAGATACCAGATAGTTTCTGACAATCTCAGGTGTCAGCTTGACCTCGATGCCATTTGCCATGAATGTAGTGACGTGTGTTTCCTGCTTTGCAGCTGCAGGTCTGATGCTGTTAGTAACTGCCATGATTTATTTCTCCTCTCAGTGTCCCTTTCTTGGATTTCCGTTTTCGTCTCTGGCCACATGCCAGGTATTTCCGAATGCGTTGTTAAGTGCCAGCGTCAATGCTTTCATCTGTTCAAGCGAAGCATGATCAATGTGCAGCCGCGCCTGATCAATCGTGAAGTCGGCCCAGTAAGTTGGCTCAGGCTCTGCCTGATTAGCTTCCTGCTTTGCCACAGCTTCATTTGTCGCTGGTGCTGATACTTCTTCATGCTCATTGGCATCTGCATGTATCGGCTTGTTTTCGGCCTTCTCGAGCGTCTGTCTTTCAGCTTCAAGCTGTGCCTTGCGCTCTTCTGCTTCCCTGCGCAGCTGTTCGGTTGCCTGAAGCTGCTGCTTGTGCTCTTCCCAGCGGCTAAGCGCGCCGGCAAGATCCATGTTCTTTGAGTAGTCAAGCGATACAAAGTTGCCCTTGTTAACGTCTCCCATGATGATGCTTGCAATGGCATCCTCATCCTTATTGATCCGGCTGATCTTCTCCTGCAGATCCTGCTTCCAGGTGATGCCAAGCCCTGTCTTATTCAGATATCTCTTGTCCCACACCTGATCGATGCTGAACACGATGCCGCCCGGTCTATGGGCATTCCACCATGTCTCAATCTCTGCCTTCTTCTTCTCATCAATCTTTGACTGGATCTCATCTGACCGCTCTTTGCCAATGGCAATAGCTTTATCGATCTTCTCTGTGATCGGCTTTACCTTGTTCTCAAATGCATCCAGTGGTTCTAAGTATTTCTTCTTGATGCGCTTGCGCTCATCATCAATCGTCTTCCTGCCTGCTCTCAGTTCCTTCAGCTTCTCGTCAAGATCAGCTTTTCCTTCGTCTGACACATCAGCCAGATTCTGGAAGTCGGCAAGCCAGGAATCGACCTGAGCGCTTACCTGTGCGATATTCTCGTCTACGGTTCCCGGTGCTGTTGAGAACCGGATAACCAATGCATTTTCTGCTGCCATAATTGTCTTTTTCCTTTCATAGATATTTGATGACTGGCGGTTCTTCATCCGTCAGTATGTAGTTGTTCCAGAAGTCAGTGACTCCCTGATCGATGTACTGCATAGTGTCTTCAATGCCTTCATCTGCTCTGTCAATGTGGTATGTTCTGATCTGCTGGTATTCCATCGTGCTTCTCAGCTCCACGATCATTTCCACAAAGTCAAAGCCGGTAACATTCAGCCCATGCAATACCTGGATGAAGTACTCATCCATGCCGATCTTGCCGTCCCAGTCTTTCCATCCGCTGTTTCTGCTGACCTGATGCGTCTTGATCTCAAGGATCCCATGCCGCCCCGTTTTCTTCTCGACCAGAAGACCGTCCGGGCTGTACAGCATGAATGGCTTGGCATTGTTTTGCAACGTAACGTCTTTCATGTACTCGACTGAGTACTGATCTCTGTGCTTGATTGCGAATGACTCTCTCAGGACATGCTCCATGTCCGTTCCATACCGGACAACCGGCCTGTCACTGATGTCTTCCTGTTGCTCTCTGCCGGTCTTGATGGCCCACAGATCTCTGGCACTCTTCCAGCGGTTATGACTGATGGCTGCGGATGCATCTGATCCGCCAATGCCTGTCAGCCTTCCTTTCAGCCAGTCGGCACGGTTTCCAAACCTCAGCAGCTTGTAGACATCCGTGTCTTTGTACAGTGATTTTCCGTATCGAATCATAAATTTTTCATAATTAGTTGAATTTAGTAGCAGGCATCATGCAAAGCACCACCCAAGTGACATGTGCGCTATTAAGGGGGATTATGAGTTTGCAATAGTCTTGATATGGGGTTGCTTTTGGTGCTTTGAGCTACTCTTGTATATCGCAAGATGCCGGATGTGCGGCAGAGCTGGTAAGCACCGGACCAGCTAAGTATGAGTGATGCCCTGCATGATACCTGCTGCTATGCTATTTATTTTTTATTCATGTCTCCGATAGCCAAGCGTGGCGATGTACTCTGTGAACAGTTCGCCTTCCGGCACATCTTTCCATCCGTTGTGCTTTGCCAAGCTTGCCAACAATGCCGGCAGCGTGATTCTGCCATATGCCCAGTCAGAAAGAGCTGACCTGTCTTCGATGGCTGCTTTGGATGTGCTCTTAAAACGGTACTTTCTCTGGAATGTTTCAAGCTCGTCAATCGTCATCATCAATCCTCCCGATTATTCCTTTCTTTTCCAAATATCCGATCAGGCAGTCACCACATACATGTACGCCATCCACATTAGTGAGGTCTTCCCGATCAAACTCATTGCCACACACATCACAGTAGTAGTGACGATGGGGACGGTACAGAGGGCAGGAAGTCATGCACGGCTTACCGCACTCAACGCAGTCCTCTTCATATCTGATCATTGCTGCTGTCCTCTGCGTGCTCACCTTCTACCGGGGCGTTGATGATGGTTTGCACATCGTAATATGCCTGCAAAGCGAGGCGGTGTGTGCTGTCATAGTTGGCCTTTAAGTTAGACAGGTCAGTATGGTCCCTGTTGCGATCGTCCTGAGTCATTTTGACGCGCTCTGAATTGATCTTTACCATTCTGTCAAGATCCTCGATCATGCGCTGCTGCAAGGCAACGCAGAAGGCCAATACCACTGACAAAACGATTGCTGCTGTTGCTAAGAAAATTGTCATGCTTCTTCCTCCTTCTTTTCTGCTTCCTTCATTCTGGCAAGCACTTCCGTCTTGCTGATGATTTCGATGGTGCCATCTCTGCTATCGACAAAGTAGAACCGGAACTGCCATCCAGGATGAAACTGTGGCCTTGCGGCGTAATTGAAACAGGTAGTATAGATATCCATCTTGTAGATCCGCAGGCCATAGAACTCGAACTCTGTAATCTTGATTGGATCACCTTCCCGATATGGGAATCTGCGGGTAAAGAAGAAGTTGGTCTCGTCTTCAAGCGCTGCTCTTCTTTGCTTCTCAGTCATCATTTCCCGTATCCCTCCGTGTAGACCGCCAGTGACGGATCTTCAGCCAACTCTTCAGCGGTTGGCGGTGTAATTTTGAAGCTCTCTTGCAGCACTGCTCCGGCCATCACTGCCAGAAGTCCGATAGCCAATGCCGCTCCGATCAGGATCTCGCCGATCAGGCGGCCCCACTTAATTCTCATTACTGTTCTCATATCTCTCTCCTTTTATCTGCCTCTCAAGCAGGCTGTAACTTAGCCCTGTTACCTTCAGCACCGATGATGTTCTCACGTGAGTCTCATATACGCGAAACTTCAGCGTTTTATCATCAAGTTCCTGTGCTTTCTGGTAGACATGCGTAGCTGTGGCCCATGGCATCATCAGCAGATGCCGGATGTCACTTTTTGACAGGTACTGCTGTGCAAGCAGCTCAGCGCGTGTCTTCTTTTTCTGCATGTGCGACTTCCTTTCTGATAAAATGGAGATGGTGTTTTAGGTACACCATCAATGGCGCTCATTTGCTTGTCGGGCATGGCGCCATTTTTATTTGCCTTCATGCTGTTTCCTGCATCTCCTTGAACTTATTCACGAAGTAGATCTGGCCCTTGCCCGTGACAAGGCATGTCTTGGTGATGATGTTGTCACCCTTGGAGTTGATGTAGGATCCTTCCCTCACCTTGAACAATCCCAGCTCCATAGATTTCTGCGTTGGCATGTTCTTTGACTTGCCGCTCTTGCACAGGTAGTCGTGATCTCTCAGCCATGCAAACAATCGGTTGCCGCCGATGTCGCATCCCTCCTGCTTGAGAATCTTGGCAAGGTCCCTGACAAGGATCGTTGTGTCACTTGCAGCTACCGCATCGGCGAATAGTGCCTTGGGTTTCATCACTTCGCTCTGTGCTTCAAGTGCCTTCCGCTTCTCCTGCTCATCAGCCAGTGCCTGCAGCAGCTTGATTCCGTTCAGCGGGTTGGCAATGATGCTCTCGATCGTGGGGGCTGTGGCATACGCGCCGTGCTTGCGGATGGTTGGCAGAACCTCTGATGTCACCCAGTGCTTGAACTCTCTTGCCTTCGGCAGCTTTGAGCTGAAGACCAGCGCATAGACTCCGGACTCGGAAATGAAGATTGCTTCTTGTTCTCTTCCTAGTGAATCGGTGAGGCCCTGTTTCAGGGCGTCATCCGGATCGACATGCTGCGCAATAGCATTTCTTGGCTTTTCATATCCGAGTGCCTCCGCAACATCCTTCCCAACGAAGTACGGCTCACCGTTGATCTCTGTGGTTCTGATGGTTCCAAATTCCTGGCTTTTGAAAATCTGTAAATCGTTCATAGTTTCTCCTTTCTTGCTACGATTTAATCGTATTGAAACTGCATAATAAAACTCACTTCTTTGGTGGACAGAGCATTTCCTTTGGGATCCTGTATAGCTCTGCCATCTTGTTGTGCATGTCCCAGTTTGGGATAGTTCTGCCACGCTCATAATTTGACAGAGTGTACATGGAAATTCCTAGCAATTTAGCCGCTTCTGATTGCTCATAGCCGGCATTTATGCGCGCCGCCGCATAGCCAATTCGTACATCTTTTTCACTCACTGTTTGCCTGGCCTCCTTTCCTTCGGCTCCTTTAATATACTACGGTTAAATCGTAGCGTCAACGATTTATTTGTATTTTTTTACGGATGGTCTGCAATTTGTTACGTTTTCAATGTATTATAGATATAGAGAGAAGGTAACAGTATGAACAGTAAGGCAAGACAGATTTTTGTTACAAACCTAAAAAGAGAGATGCGCAGAACAGGCAAGACGCAATCAGATATTTCCAGAGCACTGAACATCCCACTGTCAACTGTATCCAGTTGGCATAGCGGCGCAAGCTATCCCAGAGTTGACAAGATGCAAGCACTGGCAGACTACTTCCGCGTCAGCATGCGTGATCTCACAGACGACATGAGCGCGTCTGATCATCCCGTTCTCCGCATTCCTTTATACGACATGATCAGCTGCGGGACCGGTGGCTTCGTCGATGATCAGATCATAGACTATGTTGTTCTGCCTGCTGAGATGTTCTCGCCTTCTAAAGAGTACTTCGCTCAGTATGCACATGGTGACTCCATGATAGGGGCCAACATCCACGATGGAGATCTGGTGATCTTCCAGAAGCAGTCTGAGCCTGTCAATGGCATGATCGGCTGCTTTTGCATAGACGATAACACCGCCACATGCAAGCGTCTGAGCATATCAGGCACACAGATCATCCTGCTCCCTGAAAATCCCGCCTACACTCCTATCATCGTTCCTGCTGAAAGCTTCAAGTGTCTGGGCAAGCTTGCCTTCGTTGTGTCCGACCGCCGGGATGGGTAGTTCATAAGGAAAATATGCCGCCTCTTATTTTCCTTTTTCAAGCATTTAGAAAATAATGCAACCGGAATTGCAACCGAATTGCGACCATAAAAAAAGCACCCAGTGTATCAGCACTGGGCGAAAAAGGATGCAGTCAGAAATCATGCCGACTGCCTTCGAAACAAGCGGCATGAGATCCAGAAGAATGCATTACACAAGAACAGGTATATTATAACATGATTGCTAAAGACGAAAAAAGAAATACATGGTACGTCCAGGTTAAGATCAAAGATCCGCTAACCGGGAAATGGCATACTCATAAGAAGCGCGGATTTGCTACCAAACGCGAAGCAAAGCAGTATGAGTCCTCGCTTTCCACCAGCGATGAGATACCGACAAGCAAGACTTTTCTTCAGATTGCTCATGAGTGGGAAATATCCATCCAGAGCTCACCAGCTTCTATCCGGCAGCACAATGAGCACTTCAAGATGCGCTTTGCCGATCTGAAGGACAGGCAACTCCGCAGCATCACTAGATCTGATCTGATCCTGTGGCGGAATGAACTGTCTCAGTCTGACTTCGCCACAAAGACAAAGAACGTCACACTGACATATGTTCGGGCTGTCTTCCAGTATGCAGCTGATGTGTATGGCTATCCTAATCCGGCCAGAACGTTGAAAAATCTGAAGCGGACCGATCAGGAAGTCATGCAGGAAATGCAGGTGTGGACACCTGAAGAGTTCAATTCGTTCCTGGCATGCGTAGACAATCCGCTGTATCGTGCATACTTTGACGCACTGTACTGGACAGGAATGCGCCGTGGTGAGGCTATCGCCTTGCAGTGCAGCGATCTCAGCGATGGATGGATAAATATCCATGCCAGCCAGAGAGACGCCTCTACGGGCTTAAAACCGACCAAAACGAAGGCCGCCAGAAAGATCCAGATTGATGATGCGCTCAACGATGAGCTGATGGCCTTAAAGAAGGCATACAAGGCCGGATATCTCTTTGGTGGTGAGTCGGCACTGTCACCAACGCAGATCTCCCGCATCTTCAATGCTGCCATCAAGCAGAGCGGCGTGAAGAAGATCCGGCTGCATGATCTCAGGCACAGTCATGCCACATGGCTGATCAATCATGGAGTTAACATTGTGGCGGTGTCAAAGCGGCTAGGGCATTCCTCGATAGAGCAGACGCTCAAGACATACACGCATCTGCTGGAATCAACTGATAACGAAATGATGAAAATTATAAATAATTCTAAAAATGGTTCCACGATGGTGCCACGGTAAGAAAAAAGCCCTATTTCAAGGGCTTTTTAGCATAAAGCGCAGGAACAGGGATTTGAACCCTGGCACCGTGTTACCGATCTACAAGCTTTCCAAGCCTGCCCCTTCAACCACTTGGGTATTCCTGCATGTGGTCTCATTAATGACGCTTGTTAATGATACCATAAATTTCAAAAAAGGAAAGAGATGTTTTCAGGAAATCAAATGACCTGCCTGATCACGTTTTGGCAGATGCAGCCTGCTGCGCAGTTCTTCTTCCCCCTTTTCTGCCCGTTCCAGTATGCTGTAATCAAACATACGGTCATACGGCATGATATCCATCATATCATCGGCAGCAGCCTGATACAGCTCATGGGCAGCCTGCAGATTCTTCTCCATGCCGATTCCATCTTTCAGGCAGTCCGCAATCCTGATATACACGAGCGGTTCATCCGGGCTGTCCTGTTCATCATCATTCTTCTTGAGTGCCTGCAGATACCACTGGGCCGCGATATCTTTACTCTGGGCAACAACACCATCGGTGCCGTTCCAGTAATAATCACCGACTTTCAGCATGCCCGGCACACATCCGGATTCAGCTGATTTCTGATAGTACTGAAAGGCTTCATCGGTATTTTGGGAAATGCCGGTTCCCTTCTCATAGCATTCTCCTAAACGGAACATGGCATAACTGCTGCCAAGAGATGCGGCTTTTCTGTAAAAACGCAGTGCTTCTTTCTGATTGGACTTCATGCCCAGACCGCTGAAATAGGCATCGCCAACGGAACAAAGGACAGCACTGATATTCTGATTTTCTGTTGTTTCTTCCATACGGTTGGTATTTTAGCAGGCCATAAGTGGAAAGCAAGCGAAAATGACCGGTTGATTCTTAAGGTATTGCAGCCCTTGTACAGATCAGACATGATGCACAAAGGTTTCCAGATTGTGGACAATTGTCCGCAGATACTGCATCATCTGATATGCCTGGCTTTTATCCAGGCCTTTGGCGGCAATATTGCGCAGATCAGCCAGTGCTGTGTCGATATCATTGGACAGATCCTGACTGCGGGATCCGGTCTTGATGTGGAAGCTGTTCATGATTTCAATATGCAGCAGATGCCGTGAGACAAGCTTTTGTACACTGCCGGCTGTGGCGGCATAGGACAGGCCGGTGAAATCCATGATTTCCCGAAGCGTAGAAAACAGATTGGAATTGCGCACTGCCTCAAAGACAAGTACATCCTCAAGTTCAAGATTGTTCTTGATGGCAACGGTGTTGAGCTGGGTTTCATAGGCTTTGTGCAGATAGAACAGCAAAACAGAGTAATGGAAGCTGCCATCTGTACGCCATACGGCCTGCACTGTCTCTTTGCCAAGTTTCATTGTGCCTGGTGCCATTGGCATGACCAGGTTGTCAGAGGCTGCGGAGACAAGATATCCGGCGATTTCTGTACGGGAACGGCGGTATTCTTCTTCATTGAGAACATTGCGGAAGAAAGCATCATAATAGGAAAAGACGAGGGAGCGTGACCGCAGCATGCGGCTGGGAGAAAGGCTCTGGGTGACCAGAGATCCTTCTGTTTTGACATAGTAATAGATGGGAATCTGCAGCGGGGCAATGCTATGGCAGTGCAGCAGATATTCCAGATTGAAGATGAAGTCCTCACAATAGCTGATGGAAGGATCCATCTTCAGGCCATATTCCTGTATGATGTCATGCCGGTAAAGCTTGTTCCAGAGAACGCCATAGTAAAAGTCAGCCGGAGAAAGCTTCATGCAGTCGGCATATTCCTCCAGTGTCAGCACATCATCTGAGACGATGGAGCCTTTGCGGGCAACTTTACTGCCGACAACCCGGTAGAAGTCTGCCACAACCATATCGGCATTGCTCTGCCTGATGGCCCGTACCAGTTCCATGGTGGCATTGGGCGCAATCCAGTCATCCGCATCCAGAAACTGGATATAGGTCCCCTTTACTTTTTCAAGGCCATTGTTGCGGGCGGTGGAAACACCGGCATTTTTCTGATGAATTACAACAACCCGATGATCCCTTTTGGCATAGTCATCCAGTATGGAAGGACTGTGGTCCCTGGAACCATCATCCACACAGATGAGTTCAAAGTCCTGATATTCCTGATGCAGAACAGAGTCAATGCACCTGACAAGATATTTTTCAGCCTGGTAAACCGGCAGAATGATACTGACTTCCGGCATATATTCACCCCTTTATTCTTTCCTGATTGCCCTATTATGGTATCACAGCTGCCAGACAAACATAAAAAAGCATCCCGCAGGATGCTTATGATTTTATATCAGTCGTTGTCGTGGAAGCCGTCCCATACTGGCTTGCCGGTATAGGTCATTGGCTTGAGCTGACCGCGCAGCACAGCAAGGGCTGAGGCAACCATGGATTCATGTTCAAACTCACCCGGATAGGCCTGAATTGGCGCAATCCATTCACAATGTTCACGCATATAATCTATGACACCCGGAATACGCAGCAGACCTCCTGTCAGCAGAATCGCATCCACATGGCCTTCCAGCGGAGCAGCCATCATGCAGATCCACTTGGCACACTGATACTCCATTGCGGTCCAGACACGTGCTGCCATCTTGTCGCCTTTGCGCACTTTGTTATAGTAGATATCTGCAGAATCGGAGGTGCCGAACCAGGAAGAAAGACCGCCTGCCTGAGAGCAGAGCTTTCTGACTTCAGACTTATCTTTGTCAAACAGATAATCAAGAACATCGGTCACAGCCATGGAACCCATTCTGGTCGGTGTGAACGGACCTTCACCGCCGCCGGCATCATTGCCGTCAATCATACGGCCGTGTTTATGGCAGGTAATGGAAATGCCGCCGTCAATATGGGCAACAATCAGATTGAGATCTTCATACTTTTTGCCAATGGATGCAGCATAGCGGCGGGCTGTTTCTTTGGCATTAAGCACATGGGCCGTCGCTCTTCTATAGATACCCTTGACACCGGTAATACGGGCCTCATCACAAAGTTCATCCACCACCGGCGGATCGACCATCAGGGCAATGCCGCCATACAGCTTCTGGAATTCATAGGCCATCTGCACGCCAAGCATGGAGCTGTGATAGAAGTGGCCCTTGACAGCACGGGTATCATCAACCAGTTTCTGATCAATGGTATAGCAGCCTGATGCACAGGCATAGCATGGTCCGCCTCTGCCGACCACCGCATCGATATGATGCAGATCGACATTGGAATCCTTCAGGAACTTCCGCATGACATGCATGCGGTAATTCAGCTGATCATTGATTGTCGGAAATTTCAGCAGTTCAGAACTATCATGAAATACACTTCTGGAAAGGACACATTTCTCGTTTTCAAACAAAGCAATCTTGGTAGAAGTAGATCCCGGATTAATCACCAGGACATGATAAACTTTTTCTTCATCCGCCATTTCTTATTCCTCTTTCCTCAACGTCTTCTATTATATGACACAATGTAAGCCAGAAATGAAAAAAAGATCAGAACGCTCCTTTGGCAAGAAAGCCATCCAGAATTCTGGCAAATTCTGCCGTAGGCATGATCTGATCATTGCTGCAATTGTCCGGATCCTGAATCCATACCGTATCCGGTTTGATCTGAATATGATAGTACAGACCATTGATTTCCGTCATATCCCAGCGGTGATGCATGACAGCATGCACCTCATTGGCATAATGGCGCATATTGCATTGTTCTTTTGTCAGAAAATCATTCATAGGTTACCTGAGGAAACTGTATTTCCTTTGCCAGTTTCTATTATAGGATTATCAAAAGAAAATGCAATGGAAACGTTTCATTTCACGCAGTTGAACAGATTGAATTCTGATGGCTGGAAGCGCGGACATACATTTTCTGTCGTTGCAATGACACTGGACGCAAGTCTGGTGCCGATGCGGCAGGCCTCTGCCAGTGTTTTGCCATAGGTCAGGCCAATGGTCACACCCGCAAAGAAAGCATCTCCACAGCCAGTTGTATCCACAACGGCTGTGCGCTGGGCAGGCACAACGCCATACTCTCTGCCATGGCATGCATAGACAGCACCCTGACTTCCCATTGTCACAACCATCTGAACATAGCCCGCCTGCTGCACTTTGCGGCTGATGACAGGGGCCAGTTCTTCCGGAGAAAGACCCGAATAATCTTCTGAGAACAGCAGTCCTGCTTCCTCCTGATTGCAGACGACACAGTCCGTGCACATCATCAGATCACGGCGTTCCATGGCAATCGACATATTTGAGACAAGTGCATAGACTTTCTTGTCATATTTCTTTGCAAGGGCAAAAATTTCCTTGAGCAGATCTGCGTCCATATCAATCTCTACAACGACACTGTCACAGGCAGAGAAAATCTCATCACCATGCTCTTTAAGAGTAATGCTGATATCACTCAGGTTAGGCCGCTGAGAAATCGAGCCAACCACATCCCCTTCTTCATTAAAGATCGCAAGCCATTTGCCAAGACCGTCATCTCCTCTGCGGATATAATCTGTATTCACCTTATGCCGTTTCAGCTTGGCAATAATCTCGTCGCTGGCAGAAGAATGATCCAGTACGGACACATAGGTCGGCTTCAGCTCCACATTTGCGATATCTTCCACCGCATTGCGGCTGACACCGCCCTGCACTTCCACAACCGTACCGGCATTGCGGCCATCCGCCACATACTTTCCAAAAGGATATCCCTTGATATCTACAAATGAAGCTCCGAAAACGACAATTCCCATGATTGTGCCTCCATTAATGGAGCCGATTATACACGAAAGAATCTTACATGACAAAATGAAAAAGCTGCCCGCAGGCAGCCTGTAAATCTTCAGTTCGTATTTCCTTCACGAACACCGGTGATGGCAAAGATCACCCACTGGGCAATGTTTACAGTATGATCGCCGATACGCTCAAAGTACTTGGCAATCATGAGCAGATTCAGTGCATATTCCATGTTTACATTGTTCTTGCCGCCAAAGACTTCAATCAGCTTCTGTCTGGCATCATTGAATGCCTTATCGACTTCATCATCTCTGGCAATTACATGACGGGCAAGTTCGGCATCCCTTTTCACAAATGCCTCAATGGAGCTTGTCACCATGTCATTGACGACATCTGCCATATGGCGGAGATTCAGAATATCATTGGCAGCAGACAGATTCTCCGTAATCACAATTTCCGCAATATCATTGGACTGATCACCGATTCTTTCCAGATCCGAGACCATCTTCAGTGCCGCAGAAATCACACGCAGGTCAGTTGCGACCGGCTGCTGCTCCATTAGCAGCTTCAGGCACATATTCTCCACTTCACGCTCTTTGCGGGAAATGGTCACAGCCTTTGCAACAACTTCCTGTGCCTTCTTGGGATTGCCGTCCATCAGTGCTTCGATGCACAGGGAAATGGAACTTTCGCACAGCTCACCCATTTCCCGCATGGTTGCATCAAGTGTCTGCAGTTCATTGTCAAAACGATTTCTCATAAGTTATCAACCGAACCTTCCTGTAATGTAATTTTCTGTACGCTTGTCCTGCGGCGTGGAGAAGACCTTGTCTGTCGGTCCGTACTCAATCAGATCGCCAAGCAGGAAGAATGCTGTCTTATCGGAGATGCGCACAGCCTGCTGCATATTATGTGTAACGATTACAACTGTGTACTTCTTCTTCAGCTCTGTGACAAGATCCTCGATCTTGGATGTACTGATCGGGTCAAGGGCACTGGTCGGCTCATCCATCAGCAGTACTTCCGGATCACAGGCAAGTGCTCTGGCAATGCACAGACGCTGCTGCTGGCCGCCGGAAAGACCAAGCGCACTCTTCTTGAGACGGTCCTTCAATTCGTCAAAGATAGCAGCATCCTTCAATGCCTTTTCTACGATCTCATCCAGCATCTTCTTATTGCGGATGCCATGAATGCGCGGACCATAGGCAATGTTGTCATAGACACTCATCGGGAATGGATTTGGTTTCTGGAACACCATGCCTACCCGCTTGCGGAGCACGTTGACGTCCAGATTGCCATGATAGATATCTTCCCCGTCAAGAAGGACTTTTCCCTCAATGCGGCATCCTTCCACCAGGTCGTTCATACGGTTCAAAGAACGCAGCAGCGTACTTTTGCCGCAGCCTGACGGACCGATGAAGGCTGTGATTTCATTTGGTTCGATATCAATATTGATATTGTGCAGTGCATGGAAGTCACTGTACCAGAGATTCATATTCTGAACACTGATCTTACTCATAGACTATTTTCCCTTCTGATTTCTGTTTCGGATACTGTCGGAAAGTCTTCTTGTGATGACGGATACACACAATGTCAGAATCACAAGAACGGCTGAGGCAAAGCCGGCAATGGCCTCGGAATTGGCATTCAAGGAGCCTTCTGTACGCAGCACCCAGATGTGCAGTGACAGTGTTTCACCAGCTCTGAATGGATTCAAAGGACAGGTTGGTGATGTGATATTCCAGTTGGACCAGTTGATGACAGTGGACTGTCCGCTGGTATACAGCAGAGCAGCAGCTTCACCAAAGCCACGGCCTGCTGCCATGATCACGCCAGTCAGGATCTGCGGCATTGCAGCCGGGATCAGTACGTGGCGGATCGTCTGGGCAAGAGTTGCACCGGTTGCCAGAGAGCCTTCTTTGTACTCCGGCGGCAGCGAGCGGATGGCACTGTTTGTTTCAGTGGTAATCAATGGCAGAGACAGAATGGATACTGCCAGGGCACCGGCAAACAGATTCCACTTCATGCCTGTCATCAGAATGAAGACCAGATAGCCGAACAGACCAATGACGATGGAAGGCAGCGAAGACAGTGATTCAATACTGATTTCCAGGAAATCCAGCAGTTTGCCAGGGCGGGAATATTCAGCCAGGTAAACACCGGCACCAATGCCAAGCGGCACGGAAATCAAAAGAGAAAGGACAACGAGATAGACGGTATTGAACAGCTGGTTGAGAATGCCGTTCTGACCGGTAGACAGCATTTCCGGCATGAAGCCGCGGAAACCGTTGATGATGATATAACCGGTCAGAAGGATCAGGAAAGCGACCATGAAGAGACCGACAGCACCGAAGACGCCGGTCATGGCACGATCAGCAGCACGTGCATGTTTATAAAGCGATTCGTTCTGTTTATTCATGCTTTCTTTCCTTTCCTGGACATACGATGGATGATGAAGATCAGCAGGATAGAGATCAGATACAGCAGCAGTGCCATGGACCACAGGGCCATATTATGCAGGCCGCCATTGGCAGTGTTGCCCATATCTGCGGCAATGGCTGCCGTCAGGTTGTTGGTTGGAGAAAGAATGTTCTTCGGGAAGCTTCTGGTCTTGCCGATGACCATGGCAACTGCAAGTGCTTCACCAATGGCTCTGGCCAGGCCAAGAATGACACCGGTCGCAATGCCCGGGAAGGCAGCCGGCAGAACCACGTGGCGGATGACCTGCCAGCGGGTAGAACCCATGCCATAGGCTGCTTCACGATATCCCTGTGGGACATTCTTGATCGCATCAGCCGCAACAGTTGTGATGGTCGGAAAGATCATGACCGTCAGTACGATGGCTGCTGCCAGTACTGAGAAGCCGCCCATCTTGGCATGGAAGACATTGGCAATAAATGGAACCAGAACGGTCAGGCCGATCCAGCCATAGACAACGGATGGAATGCCAACGTAGATTTCAATTGCCGGACGGAAGAACTTTTCACCGAACTTCGGGGCAATTTCACTGAGGAAGACGGCCGAGCATACAGCCAGCGGAATGCAGAAGAGCAGTGCCAGACCGCATGTCATCAAAGATCCGCAGATGTAGACAAGTGAGCCTACACTGCCGGAATAGTCGCCGACGGAATCAGATGGACTCCAGTCAGAGGAGAACAGAAATTCAAAGACAGAATGGTGAGCTTTGACAAAGGTATCGCTTCCTTTGAGAATCAGGAAGATACCAATGGCAACGGTAAGGATTATGATAAAGAAACCGCAGAAGGTATAAATGCCTTTCCATCTGCGGTCTTTCTTTACCATTTTCAGAGTATATTGATCAATCATGCTGCATATCACTCCTTCATGGAAGATGCCGGCAAAGGCCGGCATCATTAAGCACCTGTTTAGTTCTTGTGTGTGGCAACAGCCGCATCGCTCAGGCTGGCAACGACACCGTAACCCATCTTTTCGACGTTAGCTGCGAATTCATCACTGACCATGAACTTCAGGAATGCCTGTGCAGCTTCACTGCCATCACCCTTTGTATACATGTGCTCGTAAGACCAAACCTTATAATCACCGCTGTATACGTTCTTCAGAGTCGGCTCAACACCATCAATGGAAACGGCCTTCAGATCTGTATTGTCTGTCAGATAAGACAGAGCAACATAACCAATTGCACCCTTTGTGGAAGCAACTGTCTGTGTCAGTGTGCCGGAGTCATCTGTTTCCAGAGCCTGGTTGGAAGCCTCTTCCTCACCATTCAGAGCATACTTCTTGAAGGTAGCTCTTGTGCCGGAAGAAGAAGGTCTTGTGACAAGGACAATGTCCTCATCCGGTCCGCCGACATCCTTCCAGTTGGTAACCTTGCCTGTGAATACCTGAATCAGCTGATCTGTTGTCAGGTTATCAACATCAAGATCCTTGGAAACAACCGGTGCCATGGCAACCAGAGCAACCTCATGGTCTGTCAGGCCGCTGGCTGCACTTGCGTCCAGCTTTTCTTCAGCGAACACATCGGAATCGCCGATATCCACACTGCCATCCGCAACCTGCTTCAGGCCTTCACCAGAACCGCCGCCGTTTACAGTAACGACGCAGTCCGGATTCTTCTTCATGAACTCAGTAGCAGCTTCCTGTGCCAGCGGGAGCAGAGCACTGGAACCTGCAGCGGTAACTGTTCCGGAAACAGCAGCAGAACTGCTATCCTTTGCAGCAGCTGTAGACGCTGCGCTTGTTGCAGCAGCAGTTGTGGAAGATCCACAGCCTGCCAGCATGGCAGCTGTCAGTAAACCAGCAATGATACCCTTTGTTCTATTCATACCTGTCTTTCTTTTCCTCCTTGGTACGTAATAAAGGATATACGGGCTGTGTAAAGTCCACAGAAGGGCAAATGAAAAGTTTTTGTAAAATCGCACCATTTTTCTCACGATTTTTAACTTTACAAATAAAAAACAGGCCGAAGCCTGTTAAATTCTGATTAATCCAGTTCGTCCGCAATGTCCAGAATCAGCTTTTCGCTCTTCTCCCAACCAAGGCACGCATCTGTGATGGAAAGTCCGTAGATATCGCCGATCGATGGCTGATTGCCATCCAGAAGATAGCTTTCGATCATCAGTCCCTTGACCAGATCATGTATCTGCGGATTGCAGCGGCGGCTGTGCAGCACATCTTTAGCAATGCGGATCTGCTCCATATAATTCTTGCCGGAATTGGCATGATTGCAGTCCACAATCACGGCCGGATTGTTCAGTTTCAAAGACTGATACAGGTTATATACATGGATCAGATCTTCATAGTGATAGTTTGGCTGCAGGTTGCCATAGCGGTCCTGATAGCCGCGCAGGATCACATGGGCAAGCATATTGCCCTGGGTCTGTACTTCCCAGCCGCGGTAAATGAAAGTCTGCGGATTCTGGGCAGCGACAATCGCATTCATCATGACACTAAGATCACCAGAGGTCGGATTCTTCATACCGGCCGGAATGCCAATGCCGCTGGCTACCATGCGGTGCTGCTGGTCTTCAACGCTTCTTGCCCCAATGGCAACATAAGACAGCAGATCATCCAGATAGGCATGATTCTCCGGGTACAGCATTTCTTCTGCACAGGAGAAGCCTGTCTGTTCGGCAACCCGGGTATGCAGCTCGCGGATGGCAATGATGCCAGCCAGCAGATCTTCTCCCTTATGGGGATCCGGCTGGTGCAGCATGCCCTTATATCCGAGCCCTTTTGTTCTGGGCTTGTTTGTATAGACACGCGGCACAATCAGGATTTTATCCTTTACTTTTTCCTGTACTTTGGCAAGCCTGGTCATATAATCCAGCACCGCATCCTCACGGTCAGCGCTGCACGGTCCGATCAACAGCAGGAATTTATCACTTTCACCCGTCATAATACGGGCAATTTCTTCATCACGTACTTTTTTTCTTTCCTTGATTGCAGGGCTGAGCGGGAATTGTTTCTTCAATTCTTCCGGGGTTGGCAGCTCCTGTATGTGTTCCATCTGCATTTCCATATTGTTATTCCTCTTTACCGGAGTGTATTGTACCTCATTTCTGTTTCACAGGGCGCAGATCAGCACCGCAGGCAGGACAAAACGGTGTCTTTTCATCCGTATGATAGCCGCATACGGGACAGCATAATCCCTGCTCATCTTTCTGCCATAAAAATTTTCCGTCTCTGCGCAGAAAGTACTGTTCTCTTTCCACCTTTGCCTGCTGTTCCAGACTGATACTGCACTGGTGATTCAGGCCGTAGTAGCGTACATAGTCTTCCTGTGCAAACATCGTGCGGTCCACCTGACGGCGGTATTGATCATATTCTGCCTGCAGCTGTTCCTGATCCTTCTGCATCTGCCTGAGCAGTGCATCATCGCCGGCATCACGGTACTGTACCATCCGCCAGTACAGGCTGCGCAGCAGGCTGTCTTTGAGCATTGCCCGATCTGTATCAGAAACAGCTTTCTTCTTTGCATTGCGCATGGTCTGCAGATTCTCTGACACAAGAATGCCGGCATATGGCGGAATGTAATTGTCGAAATCAATATCCCGCATCCAGAGATCTTCTGATATGACCAGATAGTTGTAGTCGCCATACCAGGAAAGTGCATTGTCACTTTTCAGATCAGATGCTGTGATCTTGATCTCATAGCAGCGGAATGTCTCATGGGCATCCATTGACATATAGTCCACGATTTCATTGCCTTTGTTTTCCCAGGCAAAGCCGATCGTGACTTCTTCGCAGCCGTATTCTCTCTTTTTCCGGCTGCGGGTGCGCAGCGCATCTTCCAGCTGCAGGGTTTCTTCTGTTTTTGCCATGCAGCAATAGTAACACAAAAAAGACGGCCGTTCCGGTATTGGATACCAGTACAGCCATCTTGGATGCAATGATGATTTACTTGTTTGCTGCTTTGCGCTCGGCACGCTTTGCCTGATCTTCTGCCCAGAGCTTTTCGGCCACCGGAGCCCACTCCTTGGCATACTCTGTTGTCTTGGCAGACAGCTCATCAACATTCTCCGGATCTACCATATCGGTGCTGTGAGCGCCGGATTCATGCACGAGTTTCTTGATGAACTGCGGATTCTCGAGCATCGGGCACGGTCTGAGATGATCCTGGTTAAACGGCTGATTTGCCTGATAGTCTCTGAACAGAGGCTGCTTGAGGCACTCGAGCAGGCTCTTGTCATGAATGTTGGCATTGGAGTAATGGATGAAGACACATGGCTCCATATCGCCATTCGGGTTGATGTGGCAGTAATACTTGCCGCCGGCGATGCAGCCGCCGACAAACTGGCCATCGTTCTGGAAGTCCATGCAGAAAATTTCCTTGCCGCCGGTATAGTTTCTGACCTCACGGATACGATGATACATGTATTCTCTTTGCTGAACGGTCGGTACCAGAGACATATCGGTATCATTGCCAACCGGCATGAAGTGGAAGTACCAGCTGAACAGAACACCCTTGGAAATCAGGAAATCATAGAATTCATCGGATGTGACAGCTTCGCAGTTTGCTCTTGTGTAGCAGATGGAAGTGCCATAGGCAAGACGGTTCTTGTGCAGCAGGTCCATCGTTGCCATGACCTTGGCAAATGTACCCTGGCCGCGGCGGGCATCGGTTGCCTTTTCATCGCCTTCAATACTCATGGACAGAACGATGTTGCCAGCCTCTCTCATGCCATCGCAGAACGCCTGGTCAACCAGCGTGCCGTTCGTGAAGATCATGAAGCCGCAGTCATAATGTTTCTTGGCAAGCTTGAGAATATCATTCTTGCGGACCATCGGCTCACCGCCGGTCATGACATAGCCATGAATACCAAGCTGTTTGCCTTCGGTCACGATTCTGTCCATATCTTCATAGGACAGATTCAGCTGGTGACTGTACTCACTTGCCCAGCATCCTGTGCAATGCAGGTTGCAGGCACTGGTCGGATCAAACAGGATGACCCACGGAATGCGGATGCCTTCCTTCTTGCCAACCTTCTGGGTGCGCTTGAAGCCAGTAAAGCCAGCCTCAAAGCCAAATGCCATCAGAAGTTTCTTCAGATACTCTTCATCGACATCGCGGTGAATGCGGTTGAGAAAATGATTGTACTTGCCCTCTTTGCCAAAGGCTGTACGCAGATGATCCCATGCCTCATCCGGCCAGGTATCCCCTAATACCTTCTGGCCAAGATTGACTATGTCAACGTAACCTGATTCATCATCCTTGTCGATTTTCTTGAAGGCAAGGTTCAAAGCTGCCTGAAATGCCTTGCGCTCTGCCGCATGTGCAATATCATAATCCATACTCAATCCCTCTTTTCAATCATATTCATCAGGAAACATTCATGCATATATCCCGGTGTTATCTCTAGTATGCAATGAATCTGCCCAAAATGTGAAAGACAAAACAGCGAAACCGTATACAGAATTTAACATTGTATGCCTTTACATCTGACAATCCGCTCTATTTTCCTGCTGTCATATGCATTCAGGCATGCCAAAAAGATCATTTCTTGCCTGGAAATTGCCGATGGCAGAAGAAAGGCTGTCCTTCAGAATATCATCCATCAGATCAATCACGGTTTCGGGATCTTCCTTCATGCCGCGTACAAACCAGTCAGTGATGATGCCAGCCAGGGCATGCTGGTGATACCGGCAGAGATAGTCTTTCTGCAGAGTGCTCAAGGCTGTTTCCGCTGTCACTGCTTCGATATGGCCACACAGGAAATCATGCATTCTGGCATGACTGTACTGAATCAGACGGTCTTTTGCATCAGTTGACAATACTGCCTGTATAAAACGGCTGTCTGTATAACAGTATGCAAGTGCAGACTGCATCACTTTCTGCCAGTCAGCGTGTCTTCTGCTATGCCGGCTGCCTTCCCTGATCTGCTGTATGCAGTACTGCAGAACAAGATCCGGTATATCTGAAAAGTAATTGTAAAATGTCTGCCGGCGGATATGACATTTTGTACAAAGATCAACGACCGTGATCCTGCCAGAAGGATTTTCGACTGTCATATCATGATATGCTTTCATTAACTGTTCTTTTGTACGATACCCCATTGTCCTTCCCCTATATATGCGGGCATTGTACCATATGGAAAAAGTCAGATGAAAGCGCTGTCACTGCTTGGCGGAATTTCACACATTTCTGCGGAATTATTCGTTGAGAAAATGATAGAGCGCGCCAATCAGATTGGCATCATTGCCAAATGTGCAGGCACAGATTTCCGGCAGAGAGAATGGCATATAGGCAAGATATGGTGCTGCCATCTTCTCAATGGTATTCTGCAGTGTTTCCAGCAGCAGCGGCTGTTTGGAAATGCCGCCGCCAATTGCCACTTTTTCGACATCAAGAATGGTCTGGATTGTCAGAAGGCCTGTGGCCAGTCCCTGACAGTACCACTGCAGTGCTGCGATTGCCTGCTGGTCGTCATGGTTGGCTGCCTCAAACAGAATACGCCCATTGAGCACTGACGCATCCTGTCCGGAGAGTTCTGCATACTTCCTGACCAGTGAGCCAACACCATTCTGAGCTGCCCATGTATTGTTAGGATCAAATGGCAGATCGAGACGTGTGGCAATCGGTGAAAATTCGCCGGCCGCAAAAGTGGTGCCGCGGTACAGTTTTCCATTGATGATAATTGCACCGCCGATGCCAGTGCCCAGAACAACAACAGCGCCATTGCCTACACCGCGCATACTGCCCTTCCAGAGTTCAGCCAAGGCTGCACTTTTGGCATCATTTTCCACCTTGAAGGGAACTTTTATCTTGTCAGCCAGCAGGCCTGCAAAGTCAGTATGATCCAGATAGCCAAGCGCTCCGCTTGTATAGAAATAACCGCGTGAGGCATCAATCCTGCCAGGTGCACTCATGGCAATGCCTTCAACTCTGTCCTGATACTTCTGATACAGCTCGACAACAAGCTTCTCAAAGTCTTCCAGACTGCCGTGCGGGGTCCCCACCTCACCTTTCTCTGCGATTTCTGCTTCCTCATTCATCAAAGCATACTTGACGGCCGTACCGCCGACATCAATTGTCAGATATTCACTCATGATCTTCCTCCATGCTTTTCTGTTATACACATTATACTTCTGCCAGCAGGATACAGATTTTCCATTCCACTTCATTTCTCATATTTTTTATGTTTATATTGACAGCAGACAGATCATCCTGTATATTAATGATAGTTAGTTAATGCTAACTTACATTGACGGATCGCATACATCCTCAATCCTTCAAATTCAATCAATCCATTCAAATATGTTCTCCTAACATATGTATGCGCAATCAATCTGTAACTGGCAGATGTGTCGATGTACCTTATCCTTGAAGGAATCCCGGTGTAACAGCCGGGATTTTTTCTGGCTCCTTAAAAAACAGGATGCGAAGATGCATCCTGTCGATATATCATGCATTGTTTTTCTGCAGACGCGCTTTGACCACCGCCGAAAGTTTGCGATGGAATACCTGCTCCGGCATCTTCAGTACAGCACTGATTCCAAAGTAAACCCCCAGTGTGATGATCACGTTAATGACTGTCTTGCCAAGGGCCACTATCTTGCGGCCGGAGGCACCGGTAATGCCGAATCTGACAAGTAAGGATGATACGGCAAACATCAGTACGACACAGATGATACTCTTGAGGAAGATATTGCCGACCGATCTGAAGGAAATGCCATATTCCTTATGCATTGCCTTGAAACTCGCAAAGACGATGTATAGGTTGCCTGGCACCGTGGAAAGAACAGCACCGGCATAGCCGAACATCCAGATCAGCGGTACCATCGAAGCACCTTTGATGACCAGGTTGACACCCAGATTTTTCAATGCCTCATGTTTCATGCCAAGGGCCATCAGAATATTTGTGATGACCGGTGTGATAGTCGCAAGGAACCCTTCCAGAGCAAGCCAGCGCAGGCAGTTGGCTGCGGTAACTTCATCACTTGTATAGAACAGGATATGGAAGACATCCCTTGCATACAGGAAGATGCAGAAGGAAACCGGAATGCCGATATAGACAATAATATTCAGGCAGTCCAGAACATTGCGGGAAACAAGTTTACGGTTGCCCTCGGTGCGGGCTGCAGTGATATGGGGAATCAATGCGGCCGCAAAGCCAGGAGACAGAATCATCGGAATGGCAGTCATCTTGGTGCCGACATAGTTGAAGGCAGAAAGGATGATACTCTGCTGGGAGGAAGAATAGCCATGGACCTTGAGTCCTACCGGCAGCAGAACCGAGTTGAAAATATCATCACAATAGCCAAGTACAGCTACAAGAAGATACGGAATGGCAAGAGCAATCAGTTCCTGAAACAGCTTTTTCTTGCGTACTGTCTTTGTTGTCTGACTGCGGGCTGCTTCTTCAATCGCCGGAAAGTGGCGGCGGTCAAAGTAGACAAACTGCAGAATGCCTGCCACAGCCGCAATGCTTGTGGACATGACTGCCACATACAGAGCATAGCGTCTGTCCATATGCAGGACATAGACAATCACATAGGCAGCACTCAGCAAAAAGCCAACCCGGAAAATCTGCTCAAATACCTGTGATACGGCGTACTGGCTCATTTCCTTGCGGCCCTGATAGAATCCGCGGAAACCGGAAAGAATCGGTACAAAGAAGATTGCCAGTGACAGAATCCGCAGGCACTTTCCCATGATTGCAACATCCGTGCCTGTTGCAATGACATGTGACAGCGGCCAGGAGAGCACAAACAGCAGCAGCATTCCCACAAAACCT
This sequence comes from Lactimicrobium sp., assembly GCF_036453465.1. Lineage (NCBI taxonomy): Bacteria > Bacillati > Bacillota > Erysipelotrichia > Erysipelotrichales > Erysipelotrichaceae > Lactimicrobium > Lactimicrobium sp. Next base: position 65,348 of record NZ_JAZHUW010000001.1, on the reverse strand, counting down.
GTCATAGCAAGCAGAACAAGCTCTACCTTCTTGATCTTGCGCAATGCTCTGGCATCGCCGCGTACGGAATACTTGGCAACCATTGTGGCAATGGCAAACGGGAAACCAGCAGTGAAGACATTCAAAATGTAGCTGTATATTCTGAATGAGGTGCCATAGTAGCTCATATAGGCGTCGGAGCCCAATATGCTGGACAGCGGGATCGAGTAAAACAGGCCGAGCATCTTGGCAATAAACAAGCCAAGTGTTCCAACCATGCCACTCAGAACAATACTGTTTTTGACACGATCCGCATTTTTAGCCTTATTCATTTTCACATTACCTTTCATGCCTCGTTATTGTACTCTGATTCTTGCAATGGTGGGAATTTTCTCAAGAAATGAGGCAGTCATTTTGACAAGAATCCCATATTTTGTCTGGCATTTGACCCGGCCATAAAAAATCTTCCCTTTTTGAAGAGAAGATTTTGGAAAATCATTTTGCTTTACCCTGGTCTGCCACAGCTTTCATCTTTGCCTGGATTTCACTTTGATCACCCAGATAATAGTGTTTCATCACATGGAACTGATCATCGAACTCATAGACAAGCGGAACCCCGGTTGGAATATTGACATCGGCAATTTCTTCATCCGAGATATTGTCGAAGTACTTGACCAGTGCCCGCAGAGAGTTGCCATGGGCTGCAATCAGTACTTTTCTGCCAGCAAGAATCTGCGGCTTGATCTCGGTTTCAAAGTATGGCACAACACGCTGAATCGTGATCGCAAGTGATTCCGTCTGCGGAAGCAGCTTTGGATCAATGCCGGCATACATTTTCTGCTTTGCCGGGCTGCGCGGATCATTCTGTTCCAATGCCGGCGGGCACACTGCAAAGGAGCGCCGCCAGATCTTCACCTGCGCATCGCCATACTTTTCAGCTGTCTCTGCTTTGTTAAGCCCCTGCAGGGCACCATAGTGGCGCTCATTCAGCCGCCAGGATTTGTGCTCTTCAATCCAATCGAGATCCATTTCATCCAGAATGTGATGAAGCGTATGGATGGCGCGTTTCAAATAGGATGTATAGGCAAGATCGAAGTCATAGCCAGCATCTTTCAGAAGCTGTCCCGCCCTGATGGCTTCTTTATGACCGTTTTCACTCAGATCCACATCGGTCCAGCCGGTGAAAAGATTCAGCTTATTCCACTCGCTTTCCCCATGTCTGACAAGTACAAGGCGGTACATCATGCCGCCAGCTTTCTGCCAAGATCTCTGCAGGCATCCAGAGCAGCATCATCCGGTTCATTCAGGCAGGTTACGCCATCTTCAACCAGCTGGGCACCATCGCCCTGCACACGTGACTCCCAGTCATGCATCCATGTCTGATCACCCCACCCATAGGAGCCAAACAGACCGACCTTCTTGCCGGAAAGGCTTCCTTCAACACTGGCAAACATCGGGTCAAAGCTGCCCTCTTCCAGATTCTCGGAACCCATTGCCGGGCAGCCAAAGGCGAAGGTATCATAGCTGCTGACATCATTGGCTGAGAAGTTATCACTGAAGATCACTTCTGCCTGTCCTCCGGCTGCCTTGACACCCTCAGCGACGGCTTCAGCCATCTTCTGGGTATTGCCTGTACCGGACCAATATACAACTGCTGTTTTTGACATTATTTATTCCTCTACTTTCATTTCCCTTACGGGACTATAGTTAGTATATACTAACCTATATGTTTTAGAAAAGCAGCATGCTCAGCTGCTCTTCTGAAATATTTGATTTTTGATGGTTCAGGCTGCTTCTTCCAAAACTGTCTTTGCTCTGGTGCGGTGTTCATAATCCGGACGCAGCAGCAGATACAGATAGATCAGCAGAACAACGATTGCGGCAATCGTACCAGCGCCGAAGGCAACCTCACCAACCATCAGACCGCCAAGCTGATAAACCATCAGGGAAATGCAGTATGCATTGAGATTCTGTACCAGGATAGCAAACCAGAACCAGCGTCTGTTGTTCATTTCCTTTGCCATCGTGGAGATGGCTGCCAGACACGGAGAATCAAAGCAGTTGAACACAAGGAATGATACAGCTGCAATGCCGGTCGGGAAGAAGGCTGCAAATGCCTGATGCATGGAGACTGTGTATTCTTCGACATCACCAAGGCCAGCCAGGACACCCATTGTGGAGACGATGCCTTCCTTGGCAACGAATCCAGAAATGGAGGAAGCAACTGCCTGCCATGTACCAAATCCCAGCGGGACAAAGATCCAGGCAATCGCACGGCCGATATAGGCAAGGAAGGAAGCTTCGGTATCAACAAGTCCGAAGACACCATTCTGGATGCCGAAGGAAGCCAGGAACCACATCACTGCACAGCAGAGGAACAGGATTGTGCCGGCTTTCTTGAGGAATGCCCAGGATCTTTCCCAGACGTGCATCAGCACGCCTTTCAGGCTTGGAATATGGTAAGCCGGAAGTTCCATGACAAATGGTGCCGGATCACCTGCAAACATCTTTGACTTCTTCATGATGATGCACATGATGACAACCACGCCGATGCCAGCAAAGTACATTACCGGTGCAAACCACCATGTTCCGCCCATCAGATAGCCGGCGATCATGGCAATGACCGGAAGCTTTGCACCGCATGGAATGGAAGTTGTGGTGATCATGGTCATGCGGCGGTCCTTCTCGTTTTCAATAGTACGGGTAGCCATGATGCCAGGCACACCGCAGCCGGAAGAAATCAGGAATGGAATGAAACTCTTTCCGGACAGGCCGAATCTTCTGAAGATACGATCCATGATGAAGGCAACACGAGACATGTATCCACAGTCTTCCAGAACAGACAGGAAGAAGAAGACACACATCATCTGCGGCAGGAAACCGATCGGTGCTGCCAGGCCGCCGATGATACCATCAACGACAAGGGATACCAGCCATGCCGAGCAGCCAGCACTTTCCATCAGGCTCTGTACACCTGGCTGAATGATGGAGCCAAACAGTGTATCGTTGACCCAGTCTGTCATCCACTGACCGATGCCGGATACAGCAATAAGATAAGTCAATGTCATGATGACGGCAAAGATCGGCAAAGCCAGCCAGCGGTTGGTCACAACCTGGTCAATGCGGTCAGATACCGACATCTTGCCGGCATGTTTTTTCTTATAGATGCCTTTCAGCAGGGCAGCGATATATTCGTATTTCTCATTGGTAATGATGGACTCAGCATCATCATCCAGAGCAGTTTCAACAGCCTTGGTTGTCTGCTCGGCAATGTTTTTTTCCTGCTCGCTTAATGTGAGCTCTTCCATTACCTTTTCATCACGCTCAAACACTTTGACAGCATACCAGCGCCGCTGTGCTTCATCACATGTGCCAAGCACTTTATTCTCGATCATATTGATCGCATCTTCAACCTGGCCGCGATATTTCATTTTCGCCGGCAGGGTATGTGCTTTGGCTGCCTTGATGGCAAGATCCGCAGCTTCCATGATGCCTTCCTGATGCAGGGCAGAGATTTCAACAACCTTGCAGCCAAGCTTGCTGCCAAGTGCCTTGAAATCAATATCATCACCGTTCTTGCGGACAAGGTCCATCATGTTGACAGCGACTACCATCGGAATGCCTGTTTCAGCAAGCTGTGTAGTCAGATACAGGTTTCTTTCCAGGTTGGTGCCATCGATGATATTCAGGATAACATCCGGTTTGTCTTTTACCAGATAGTTTCTGGAAACAACTTCCTCCAGTGTATATGGTGACAATGAATAGATGCCCGGAAGGTCCTGAATGATGACATCTTCATGTTTCTTCAGCTTACCTTCCTTCTTTTCAACCGTGACGCCCGGCCAGTTGCCGACGTACTGGTTGGAACCCGTCAGGGCATTGAACAATGTTGTCTTGCCACAGTTCGGGTTGCCAGCCAGGGCAATTCTGATTTTCCCTTCAGCCATTTCTCATTTTTCCCCTTATTTATGCAACTTCAATCTGATTGGCATCCTCTTTACGGATGGAAAGCTCATATCCTCTAACCGTTACCTCAATCGGATCACCAAGCGGAGCCACTTTCCGAACGTAAACCTGCACTCCCTTGGTAATACCCATGTCCATGATGCGGCGTTTCACAGCCCCTTCACCATGCAGCTTCACAACCGTAACCGTTGATCCAATCTTTGCCTCTTTTAAAGTCATTTTGTCCCCTTTCTATACCATGATCCGCATTGCCATGCTTTCACCGATCGCAATCCGCGTGTTCTTCACATTCACGATCAGACTGCCATTCAGCCGGGAAACAACCTTGACCGTTGTTCCTTCCGCAAAGCCCATATCCGCAAGATGCTGGCGCATCTGTACATTTCCATTAATCTTTTTTACGGTGTGATCCAGACCAGGATCAGCAAATGCCAAAGGCATCATATACACCTCTCTTTCAGCTGCTTCCAGTAATAGTTAGATTTATCTAACACGTATATTAGTTTACGCTAACTAACAGATGCCGTCAATCTTTCTTTCTGATTTATGAGCAAACAGCTTGCTTTTGCCTCGGTAATTTGTTAGGCAGAAACATAAAAAAGCTCCATGATCATGTTTGACCACGGAGCTTCAATGATGATGTCTCAGTGCTTCTTTCCGATGATATCAGCAACAATCAGACCATTCGCTGCTGCCTGGGCAAGGCTTCTTGTAAAGCCGGCGCCATCACCTAATGCATAGATCTCATCTGTTCCTTCCAGCACGAAATCCTTCGCATGGGGACGGGCACTGTAGTATTTGCATTCCACACCATACAGCAGGGTATCGTAGTTGGCTGTACCAGGAGCCACTTTGTTCAAGGCATGCAGTGTTTCCACAATGTTATCGAGCTGGCGTTTGGGCATGCACAGTGACAGATCGCCCGGCACGGCATCCAGGGTTGGCTTGACACTGCTCTTGGCAAGCCGGGCTGCGGTTGTGCGCTGTCCCTTTTCAAGATCGCCAAGACGCTGCACAAGCACATAGCCGCCGGAAATCTTGTTGGCAAGAGACGCAATATCACGGGCATAGGCAACCGGTTCATTGAACGGTTCTGTGAAGTATGTGCTGGAAAGCAGGGCAAAATTGGAATTATTGCTCTGTTTTGCCTTGTCCTTGTAGCTGTGTCCGTTGACGGTCAGTACGCCGTCGCTGTTTTCGGTTACAACATAGCCTCTTTCATTGAAGCAGAACATACGGGTTGTATCGCCATAGTGCCCGGACTTGTACAGGATCTTCGGTTCATAAATACGCTTGGAGAAAGGTTCCCAGATTTCATAGGGAAGCTCAACACGCACGCCGATATCCACCTGATTGTTTGTGCAGGCCACATGATTATCCTCACACCATTTCTGGAACATGCGGTTGCCGATTCTGCCTACAGCAAAGACAACAGTATTGCCCTTGACATGTTTTTCTTTTCCCTTCTGGGTAAAGATAACATCATGGCTTTCTTTGTCTACATCACTGACAACCGCTTCGGTTTCAATATCCACATGTCCATCCATGGAGTGAATCAGTTTGAGCATCGTACCATAGTTGGCATCGGTGCCAAGGTGTTTCACTTCTGCCTGCTGCATATGCAGATCATACTGCAGACACAGGGCCTTCAGCTGGTTATCAGGATGGTATACCTCCTGATCCGCACCATAGCGGACCAGAATATCATCGGCCTGGCGGATGTATTTCATAACATCTTCTGCCTTCATCACATCCGGCAGCCAGCCGCCATATTCTGTTGTAATGTTGTATTTACCGTCGGAAAATGCACCGGCACCGGCCATGCCTTCCATAATGGCACAGGGATTGCACTTGATGCATTTTTCCACCTTGCCGGCCAGAATCGGACAGCTTCTGTTTTCAAGCTTTCTGCCCCTCTCCAGAATCAATACACTCAAAGACGGACTTTTCTCCATCAGCCGGTAGGCACACATCAGGCCGCCGATCCCGCCGCCGATAATCACAACATCATATGTATCTTTCATGTTCAATCTGTTCTCCTGTTACTTCGTATTACTGTAATTTCTTCTTTTTCAGAGCCATCATGCGCTCTCCTGCCTTTGACAGCATGACTTCATGGCGCACTCTTTCCTGAAACGGCACTCCTGCCTGACGTGCTCCTCCTCTGATCTTTGATGCATAGACGGCAAGTTCACACCGGTAAACATCAAGATCATCCAGCAGCTGCTGTTTCTGCTCCTTTTGTACCGCGATGCCATCAAGCCGGGCCATGATATCCAGATAGACGGCAAACATCCGCCAGTAGAAAATTTCCGGAACATCGGAAATATGCTGTGACTGGGAAAGGATCTTGCGGTAAGAGAAGATTTCGCCTTTCATCTGGCCGATGATATCCTCTTCACGTTCCAGTCTGCGCTTACGGTAAACCGCAAGCGGTTCATCTGTGTAGATAACTTTGGATGCTCTTAACAGCGTGAGCCAGAACAGCATATGATCGGCATAGCTGATTCTTGAAGCAAAACGGATGCCTTCTGCACAGCTGCGCCGGTAAAGCTTTGCCTGAGAGCGCGGATCAACCAGAAACAGATCAGAGAAATGGTCTGAATGACGGTTGTATACCGTATCTTTCTGCAGAGTGGTCCTGTCACTCTGGTAGCAGCAGTCATAGACAGGCCGCCTGCTGTAGGAATACTGGTCCATACGGGCTCGGATGACCAGATCGCTTCCGGAGACTTCTGCCATGCGGCAGAGCTTTTCCACCGCTGTTTCTTTGAGAGTATCATCCGGATCCAGGATCATGAAGTAAGGTGTTTCACAATTGCGGATACCTGTTTTGATGCTGGAACCATAGCCGCCATTCGGCTTGACAATGGCATGATAGCGGGATGGATTTTCCGCTGTGAATGCATCAATGCATTTCTGCGAACCGTCTGTGGAGCCGTCATTGACAATCAGAACACGGAAGTTCTGGACACTCTGGCGGCGCAGCGATGCAAAACACTGGCCCAGATAATTTTCGGCATTATAAACAGGCACGATGATGGTAGCTTCCTGCATAGCATATCCTCCAATCTATTCGTATTATAGCATGCCTGTCTTCCCTGTTGAGACACACCTATCAGCTGCCTGTATGGGTGTCATGGACGACAAGCTTGGCATCATCCTTGATGTAATCGGTATAAAGCCCCTGGGAAAGATCGAGCCAGGAGGCACCATGTCCAATCAGAACGGCGGCAATCAGGCACAGTTCCAGAATCCACTGGCCTAAGGGCTGCCATTCAAATGTATGGTAGATGGCAATGAAGAAAATCAGGTCGGTAAAAGGATTGAAAAGAATCTCAAAGCAGTCGCCATAGACATCTGTGCCGACCAGACGGGCAATCACACCCATGGTAAGCGGGTTGAGGAAGATGACCAGCATCAGCAGCATCATGCTGCGAAGCTGCTGGTGCGGTTTGGTTTTGGCATGCAGCAGAAACAGCAGCATGCCGCCCCAACGGAATACATCCAGCACATATGTGGTGATACGCTGGTCAAGGAACAGGTAGCTGCGTACAGGTTCTTCATGCAGAAACTGTTTGTAGCTGGCAAGGGAAACCGGAATGGATGGAAAGAAGATGGTCAGAAACAGATTAACGGCCATCAGGGATACCGGGACAATGACATACAGGATGAGACTGCCATGGTCAAACATCCAGTCTTCTGCCCGCCATAAAAGACGGCGCAGCTTTTTCTGATAGCGCAGGCGCAGGAAGATCATGCAGGCCGCAATCAGACTGAAACCAGCCAGTGGGTGTGCAAAGCACAGCTGAAAACTGGCATAGATGATATGGGGAACAATCAGTGTCGTAATATCAAATAAGGAGCGTACCTTCTGCTGTTTGAACAGCCAGGCTGCCAGGCAGTAGAGAATCTGAAAGCTGATGACACCAAAGCCCGGTGATACAAACATGCCCCCGGCCATGTAAAACATGGATACATACTTTTCCTGTTCATTGCCGTCTTTGATCCAGCAGTACAGATTCCATAGCAGCAGTGCAATGAATACCATGCGCCAGTTGGCACCGGATCCTGCCAAAGCAAGCTGCCAGCCGCGGAAGGCAGCATAAAACAGTGCATAGACAACCAGTGTGAATGAAAACCATGGGTTTTTGAGGCGGAATGTGCGCATGATATTAAGGCAGACTGCGGCAAAAATCAGATGGTAGAACACACCTGAATACATGATATTCTCTGCCGGGCTCATATACCGCAGCAGGACTGCCTGCAGTACTCTGTATCCCTGCAGAGGATAGAGAGAATCATAATAATGAGCGGAAAATGAATTTGCCTGAATGGATTTGAGGGCATTGACGGCAGCGTCAAGATTGGCAGCAGTGGCAATCAGGATGACAAACAGGAAGGCAGATGCCAGGATGCCGATGGTATCCCGCTGCCAGAATGTCCTGAAGGTATCCTTCCACTGCCAGATCGTAACACCGGCAGCAGCAGTCAGAGCAATGATGGTGATGATCTGTGCATACAGAACAGGTGCATGAAAGACAGTGCATGGCATATAAAATACTTCCAGCACGGTGAAAAGTATGGCTGCACCGGCTGGTGCTGCAAAGCCGCGCTTTGCTGTTTTCAGCAGTTTCAGAATGCCTGTGCCAAGTCCTTCGCACAAAATGGCAGCCAGAAGACCGGCAAGTGCATACAGCAGCAGATTTTTCATAGAATTTGCAATACTCCTAAGCGGCAGATCTGATATCCTTCTGCCATCCAAACAGAACTATTTTACATCAGACGCAAAAAAAAGGAACCCGTGGGTTCCTTCTAAACCTGTCATGATTCAGCGGGGAATCAATACTGCGGCATCTGCTGCGGTGCCGGTGTTTCCTTAGCCGGAATCTCAGCAACAGCAGCTTCGGTTGTAATGAACAGACCGGAGATGCTTGCAGCATTGAGCAGAGCAGTTCTTGTAACCTTGGTTGGATCAATGATGCCAGCCTTGAACATATCTACCCATTCACCAGTCTTGGCATTGAAGCCGACATTCGGCTCTTCCTTGAGCTGCTTCTCAAAGATTTCATTGCCATCAAAGCCTGCGTTCTCAGCAATCTGCATGATCGGCTCGCGCAGAGAATCCAGCACAACATTGATGCCTCTCTGCACATCAACAACGTCATCCTTGAGGCTGCCCTTGACTGCCTTGTAGGCATTGACCAGAGCCAGACCGCCGCCGGTGACAACGCCCTCTTCAACAGCAGCCTTTGTAGCGTTCAAAGCATCTTCAATGCGAAGCTTCTTATCCTTCAGCTCAGTCTCAGTTGTAGCACCAACCTTGATCAGGGCAACGCCGTTTGTCAGCTTGCCGAGGCGCTCCTGCAGCTTCTTCTTATCATAGTCGCTCTTTGTCTCTTCGATGGCAGCCTTGATTTCAGCAACTCTTTCAGCAACGACATTCTTGTCGCCGGCACCATCGATGATTGTGGTCTTGTCCTTTGTAACAACAACCTTCTTGGCAGAACCAAGATCAGAAATCTTGACATCGGCCAGATTCATGGACAGATCCTTTGCGCATACAACAGCACCAGTCATAGCAGCGATATCGCCGAGCTGGTTCTTGGCATTGTCACCAAAGCCCGGAGCCTTTGTGGCAACAACATTGAATGTGCCTCTGAGTTTGTTCAGGATCAATGTGCTCATGACTTCATTATCGAAATCATCAGCGATGATCAGCAGAGCACGGTTGCTCTTAACAACTTCCTCCAGTACCGGCAGGATATCCTGAATGGTATTGATCTTCTGATCGGTAACCATGATCAGCGGGTTGTCCAACTCAGCTGTCATCTTCTCACGGTCAGTTGCCATATACGGGGAAACATAGCCCTTGTCATACTGCATGCCTTCGGTCATTTCCAGAGTTGTCTCAAAAGACTTGGACTCATCAACATTGATGACGCCATCCTTGCCAACCTTCTCCATCGCCTGGGCGATGATGGAACCGATCTCCTCATTGCCGGAAGATACGGTTGCGATATTCTTGACATCGCTGTTGGTCTCAACCTGCTTGGATTCCTTGAGCAGCTCAGCAGAGACAGCCTTGGCAGCCTTGTCCATGCCCTCTCTCATCAGAACCGGGTTAGCACCCTTGTCAACAGCCTTCAGACCGCTTGTAATCATTGCCTGGGTCAGCAGTGTTGCTGTGGTTGTGCCATCACCGGCAACATCATTTGTATTGTTGGCAGCTTCATACACGAGCTTTGCGCCCATGTTTTCAAACTTGTCTTCCAGCTCAATCTCTTTGGCAATTGTCACACCATCATTGGTGATGACCGGGGAACCATAGCTCTTCTCCAGAACAACGTTTCTGCCCTTCGGGCCCAGTGTTACCTTAACCGCATTTGCCAATGTATTGACGCCGTCCAGCATCTTCTGTCTAGCGTCCTTGGAATACAGAATTTCCTTTGCCATATGTATTATTTATCCTCCTGATTTATCTCTTTACTCAACAACTGCAAGAATATCATCTGCACTGATCAGCAGATAATCCTTCTTGTCATCCTTTTCCTTCACTTCCGTGCCGGAGTACTTCTTATAGATAACCTGCTGGCCAGCCTTGAGATCAATCGGTGTCAGCTTGCCATCTTCAACCTTGCCAGGTCCAACTGCAACGACAATGCCATGGCTCGGTTCATCCTTTGCTTCCTTTGTTGTCAGAATGATGCCACTTTCTGTCTTTTCTTCTTCTTTCACTTTTTCAAGCAAGACATAATCATGTAAAGGTCTAATCATACGTTACCTCCTGTGCTTTAGCACTCATACTTTTTGATTGCTAACACCTGCTATTATAAGCACCACTGTCACTCTGTCAATACGAGTGCTAAAACTTTTTCGACATTTTTTCTTCTGCACGGTACAGGCGGTTCAGCGCACAGGCAACGATGAGATTGATGTTCTCATTGCTGTCCGTTATATCATAGCCAAGCAGTGCCGATATTTTGCGGATACGGTATTTGACGGTATTGCGGTGCAGATAGAGCATGGCAGCCGTACCTGCCACATCGCAGCGGCAGTCCAGATAGTATGTACAAAGCAGTGTGCACGGTTCGGCATGGGGATCTTCTTTCTCCAGAAACTGCATCACGCCAGTATACACGGCAAGCAGATTATCATTTTCCATCGTCAGGCGGACCATGCGGGCAAACCGGATTTTCTGCATGGAAAGATAGCTGGCATGGGGATAGATGATTCTGGCATCATGTATGAAACCAATGGATATTCCATATAAATATGCAGGTGTTTTGGTTCCATGCAGATCCGGGCATTCCAGCAGTACTGCCCTGCTTTGCTCTGCCTTGAGATAAGCAGCCAGATCCTGCGATTTCCTGTCGATTTCCTTCTCATCCTGCCCGGTGATGGGATAGGCAAGAAGATCATGGCCGCAGATGACAGCTGCACAGCCTGGCGAAATGGTACGGATACAGTCCAGCAGATGATCCAGGCTGGATGTATTGCATTCAATATGATGAATGATCCAGAGGGAAGTAGATGTCAGAGGGAAAAGACTGTCAAGATCGGCAGTCATGATCATGTGGAAAGAATTTCCTTCTTCCAGTTCAATCAGATTTTTTCTGATATTCTTCAGTTGTCTGCTTGTTTCACCTGCATGCTGATTTTTCATGAGACTTAAGAAATTCAATCAAAATCTTAGCAAAATCCTGCAACTGTGCAAGCCCTTCCATGACTTTGGATACATTATTTCAAGATCGTCAATTCCCGGCGAATCATGATGACAGTGCTGGTATAATTAACGCGCTATGAAAAAATTAAGTTTACTGTTGTTTCAGGATACGGAACTGCTTCCGCTGCTGCTGTGTGCAGCACTTATACTGCTCGTCATCAGATTCTATTACATCAGGCATCCCATGCCAGAAAAGGATGAACAAAAGGAACAGTCACTTCCCCTGCCGTTTGTGCGGGCCAGCCATCGTACTGTTTACAACCGTAAAGACCGGCTGGTCATGATTACGGCATGTGTGCTGTATGCCCTGTTTTCCTTCTGGGAGCTTGGCAGTGCAAAATTTCCCCATACGACCTGGCAGCCGCAGGCGGATCAGCCGAATCAGTCATTTGTTCTCAAGCTGAGTGAGGATACTTCGTTTGATCAGATCAATGTGATTTATGGTGAAGGTGACAACAACGCCAACTACAGTTCTCTGCAGCTTGGCGTAGAGGGCATGACGATTGAAGGGTCCAATGATCTGAGCAGCTGGACGCCGATTACGACACTGGAAAAAGGATCGATTTATGAATACTCGATTATTGAGGGCAGCTGGAATTACCGCTATATCCGTGTTACTGCCGCCAACAAGAACCAGACTCTGACTGAGATTGCCTTTAAGAAAACAGGTGAAGACAGCCTGCTGCCGGTAACGGTGCAAGAAGATGACAACTTCTCATCCAAATATCCGGCTTCACTTGTCATTGATGAACAGAATCTTGTGTCCATTCATCCTACGTATATGCAGCAGGCATACTTTGACGAGATTTATCATCCGCGCAATGCCTGGGAGATTGCCAATGCTGAGTATATGTATGCCACGGTGCATCCTCTTGTCGGCACCAACATCATGGCTCTTTCCATCAAACTGTTCGGTATGAATCCGCTGGCATGGCGTCTGCCGGGTGCCATCTTTGGTGTCATGATCATCCCGATGTTCTATGCCATTTTGAAAATGCTGTTTGGCGATATCCGTCTGTGCACACTGGGGACCATTCTTTGTGCGGCGGATTTCATGCATCTGACAACATCAAGAATCGGTACCCTGGAACCGTTCAGTGTATTCTTCATTCTGCTGATGTTCTACTGGATGATCCGCTGGTGTCAGACAAGCTGGTACGATACGAAATTCTCCAGTTCATTGAAACTGCTGCTGTGGGGCGGCATTTCAATGGGTGTTGCCATTGCGACCAAATGGACAGCCTGCTATTCCGCCGTCGGTCTTGCCATCATCCTGTTTGCCAGCTTCTATTGCCGCTGGCGTGAGTACAGAAAAGCAAAGCAGTTTCTGAAAGAGGGATCAGGAAATGAAGAACAGAAGGTATTTGCCAGAAAAGTAGTTTCTACATTTCCAAAAGCAATGCGGACAACGTTCCTCTGCTGTTTCCCGTTTTATATCTTTATTCCGGTTGTGATTTACTGGCTGTCTTATCTGCCGGATCATGTGTGGCGGGATGGATGGTCCATTGCTAATGTATGGAAGCAGAACATGTACATGTACAACTACCATACAAACCTGAAGGCAACCCATCCGTATCAGTCCACCTGGTATATGTGGCTGGTGGACGCAAGGCCGATCTGGTATTTCTCCGGTGTGAAAGCAGAAGGTATTTCGCATTCCATTTCCTGCTTGTCTAATCCACTGCTGACCTGGGCCGGTCTTCCTGCGATCATTTACACGGCCGTTGACTTCTTCCGCAGAAAGGACAGAAATGCCGGTATCATCCTGGCTGGCTATCTGACCGCACTGGGTCCCTGGGTGCTGCTGGTGAAACGCTGTGTGTTTGCCTATCATTTCTATCCAACCAGCTTCTTTACAATGCTTGCCATTGTCTATGCAGCCCAGGCACTGCTGAAGAAAGATGGAAAGTATCTGAAATGGATTCATATCTTTGAAGGTGTGTATATCTTCCTGTTCCTGATGTTTTTACCGGCAACGGCAGGCTTTGGCACAAGTCAGGCATATATCAAGCTGCTGGAGTGGTTCCCGACATGGTATTTCGGATGAGACATCCTAAGCGCTGGTTTCTGCTGGCATCCGTTATCTTTGCCCTGCTTTTCTGTATTCCCTATCTTGGCAAAGACTTACTGCCGATTGAGCATGATACGTTTTTCCATGTAGCAAGAATTCAGGCATTGTCAGATGCCATCGGTCACAAGGATTTCCTGCCTGCCATCTTTCCTTTGCAGAATAATGGCTATGGCTATGCCAGTCCTTTGTTCTACAATGATCTGTTTCTTTTGCCTGGTGCCCTGCTGGTCAGACTGGGCATGCCGGTGGCCAACAGCTATAAGCTGCTGATCCTTTTGGAAACAATGCTGGCCAGCTATGCCATGATGGTGCTGGTATACCGCATCAGTAAAAAGCAGAGTGCTGCCATACTGGCAGGATGTGCCTATGTCTTTGCCAATTATCATGTCACGGATGTATATGTGCGCGGGGCTCTTGGGGAAGTGCAGGCCCTGATCTTTCTGCCCATTGTCATTGAAGGTGTGTATATCATCCTGGTAGAAAACAGCCGCAGATGGTATATGCTGGCAGCCGGGCTGGCCTGTTTATTGCTGAGCCATAATCTCACCTTTTTGATGGGATGCATTCTGCTGGTGATTCTGTGTCTGCTCTATGTAAAAACGATGACCAGAGAGCAGTTTGCCACTCTATGCAAAGGTGTTCTGGCAGCCTTTTTGATGACGGTCTTCTTTTCACTGCCTATGCTGCAGCAGCTGCACAGCAATACCTTTTATCTGGACTACTATGGCAGCAGCAGTGATCTTGGCGCTGGATCTCTGGGACTCTGGAAATACTTTGCAGAAAAGACGGTCTTTGGCTATTCAGATAATTCTCTTCCCCATAACCGGCAGATGGTTCTCAATGTTGGTTATTTTGTAACTTTTGCACCATTGCTGTGGTTTGCAAAAAAGAAAGAGAAAAACGAAAACAGTCGTTTTGTCACATCTCTGCTGATCATCGGATATATATCGATTCTGCTGCCTTGTTCTTTGATCCCATGGGATTATATGGATGTCCTGCGGATCATGCAGTTCCCCTGGCGGCTGCTGGAAATCGGTCTTGTCTGTCTGTGTGTGCCAGCCGGCATTGCTTTTTCTTCCTTTTTTCAAAAGAAAACACTCCAGGTTATCGCTGTGTGTGCGCTGTGCTGTGAAGGCATCTATCATGTTGTTCCGGTATTTACAAGGACGTTTGGCATGACCAGCACAACAAGCTGGCAGGATGTGCAGAATGGAAAACTCTGCGATCCGTATTATTCGGCAACCTACATGCGGGTAGAACTTGCCGGGGGAGATTATCTGCCCCTGCCTTCCGTGGATTACCGCACGATCAAGCAGGAAATCATGGATTCTGATTTACAACCGCTGAATATTTCTTTTGAGAAGGACTATAACAGGCTTTCCTTCTCACTGATAAACAAAGATACAAACAAAACAATCGTACTGCCATTAACATGGTATCTTGGCTATCATCTGTACCGGATTTACAATGGCATCAAAACAGAAATACAGATACAGCCAACCGAAGGTGGACTTGTCAGCTTCCAAGCAGATCAGGCTGGAAACTATATATGTGTTTATGAAAGTACCATTCTGCGGAATATATGCATTGCAGTTTCGATGATTTGCTTTGTGATTGTCATTCTGCTGTATCTAAAAGACAGAAACAGATGCCGCACTTCCGCAAACGGCACATCAAATCATGATCATCAGATATTCTGAAATACCATTCTGGAAAAGAGACAGAAGATCATTAAGTCTACCTCTTTTCTTTCTTTTTCTATCAATATCACTTCTAAAGAGAATATGGTCATACCCGCTGAGCAGAAAGATGATGCTTATCTGTACCAGTTTCAAAGGTGTGTGTCAGGATAAAAAAAGGATGTCTCATCACAGAGGCATCCTTTCATATTAGATACATGTCTGTTATCAGGATCTCATCTGGGCACCGAGCTTTTCAGCAAACTGCTGCAGAATGCGCTCATGTACCGGTGCGATGTCCTCTTCGCGAAGGGTTCTGTCATCTGCCTGATAGACAATATGCAGGGCAACACTCTTCTTACCCTCTTCGACATGTTCACCTTCATAGACATCGAAGATTTCTGCACTCTTTGCAATCTTGTGGGAATTGCGGGAAACAATGTTGAGGATATCGCGGGCAGTGACATTCTTGTCAACGATCAGGGCAATATCTCTGGTGACACCTGGATAGCGCTGAATCGGATTGAAACGCAGACGGCCCGGCTTGCAGGTCAAAATCGGATCAAGATCCAGTTCTGCATAATAGACTCTGCCAAGGTCAAACTTAGCCGCGTATTCCGGATGCACTTCACCAAAGACACCCAGGAATTTGCCATCCAGGGCAATTTCAGCAGAGCGGTATGGATGGAAGTGCTCTGTATCATACTTGTTCTCAGAGATCCGTACTCTTGCAGCAGCAAAGCCATTGCGCTCCAGCCAGGTCATCAGAATACCCTTCAGTGTATAGAAAGATACCGGCTGTTCCTGTTTGTGCAGCTTGTCATTTCTTAACATGCCATCCAGAACAATGGCCAGCCTCTCCTGCTCTTTATCTTTGGCATAGACTTTGGAAAGTTCATAGAAATTATTGTCTTTTGAGCCATGTGCTTCGTTGTACTGCACACATTCCAGCACCGAGTTCATCAGGCCGGTACGGATGTGGGTGCGTGCTTCACTCATCGGCATGCTCAGAGCAATCGGCTCACCTGCCGCAAAGAAGGTATCATCGGTATAGGCTTTGGAAACAAGTGTATAGGTGACAATCTCATGCAGGTTGAAGCCGCTGAGAATATCACGGATCTGTCTTCTTGCCTTCTGTACTGGTGAAAGCATGCCTACGGTCGGTGCCATCTGAGGCAGCGTGCTGGGCAGATCATCATAACCAAGCAGACGGATGACTTCTTCATCCACATCTGCCTGTCCTTCCATATCTGTTCTATAGGAAGGAATATGGCAGACAACGGAGGTGCCATTGACTTCCGGCTTGAAATCCAGGCGTGTCAATACATCCGTGATCTGGTCCATTGTATAGGAAGTACCCAGCAGGCCATTGCAGTGTTCCAGGGTTTCTGTGATGACCTTTTCCTGATAACTGTCATCTCCGCAGACAACTGTCTTTTCAAAGCCGGATGCATCGGCATATCTTGTCAGCAAATCTACGCAGCGGTCCATTGCCTTTCGGGCAGCCAGAGGATCAATGCCTTTGGTGAAACGCTGGGCAGCCTCAGTCAGAAGATTCAGACGGATGCTGGTATGACGGATCGCAACCGGATCAAAGTGGGCAGCTTCAATGAAGATGGCATCGGTATCATCACCAATCATGCTTTCTTCACCACCCATGATGCCGGCAATACCTGTCGGCTGTCCATTGGTTGTGATCAGAACATCACTGTTTTCAATGTGGAACGTGTTGCCATCCAGAGCTGTCATGTCCATCGTCATGCCGTCTTTGACAGTAATTTCTCTGGCGGGCAGACGGGAAAGATTATAGAAGTGCAGCGGCTGGCCTGTTTCCAGCATGACAAAGTTGGAGATATCAACAACATTATTGATGGAGTTCATGCCATACGCCTGCAGGTACTGCTTCATCCAGGCAGGGCTTGGTCCTACTTTGACATGGTTGACGACCTTGCCATAGTACAGCGGGCACTTCTTTGTTTCACTGCGGAGAACAAAGCTGCTTTCTGCACCGCCATCGGCCATGCCTTCCACATGCGGCCACTTTGCTTTTCTGCCAAGAATGGCAGCTGTTTCCTTGGCCATGTTCCACATGGCAGAGCAGTCGGCACGGTTAGGAGTCAGAGAAACATCCAGAATGGTGTCATCCAGGCCCAGATAGCCAAGTACATTGCTTTCACCAACCGGGGCGTCCTGAGGCAGTTCTTCAATGCCGGAGAGCTGCTTTTCATTCAGCAGCTTCTTACTGACACCAAGCTCATAGAGCGCACACAGCATACCGTTGGATGGATAGCCATGCAGCGGCTTGGCTTCGATGGTACCTCCTGGCAGCTTTGCACCGGGCAGTGCGGCAATGACCTTGAGGCCTTTGCGGCAGTTGGGTGCACCGCAGACAATGTGGATCAGCTTATCTTCGCCCTCACCTACTTTTGTGACAGTATCATGCAGGTGGGTGCCGGGGATATCCTCACAGGAAACAACCTCACCAATGACCAGGTTGGAAGCCTGTGCCATGGGTTCAATGCCCTCTACTTCCAGGCCGGCGGATGTCAGACGTGATGCAAGTTCTTCCGGGGATATGCCATCCAGATCGACATATTCCTGCAGCCATTTATAACTTAATCTCATGATCTTTTCTCTCCTTTAGTCAAACCGGTCGAAATTCTTCAGGAAACGGACATCGTTTGTGTAGAAGTTGCGGATATCGTCAATGCCGTACTTGAGCATGGCAACACGCTCCAGGCCGACACCAAAGGCAAAGCCAGAGCACTTCTTCGGATCAAAGCCGTTCATCTCCAGAACATGCGGATGGACCATGCCGGCACCGAGAATTTCAATCCAGCCGGAGCCTTTGCATACCGAGCATCCCTTGCCGTTGCAGAACGGGCAGGAAACATCGACTTCAACGGATGGCTCCGTGAATGGGAAGTAAGACGGACGGAAACGTACTTTGCGGCCATTGCCGAACATGGCATTGGCCATGTATTCCAGTGTTCCCTTGAGATCTGCCAGAGTGATGTGATCACCGACAACAAGGCCTTCACACTGCATGAACTGATGGGAATGGGTCGCATCGTCATCATCGCGGCGGTATACCTTGCCCGGGCAGATCAGTTTGATGGGCAGCTGCCCATGTGCTTTTTCGAGCTCCCGCATCTGGATGGCAGTTGTATGTGTTCGTAACAGTGTATTGGGATCGATATAGAACGTATCCTGCATGTCTCTGGCCGGGTGGTCCTTAGGCAGGTTGGCAAGCTCAAAGTTGTAGTAATCCTGTTCTACTTCCGGTCCTTCGGCTACTTTGTAGCCCATGCCGATGAACAGATCTTCCAGTTCCTGCTGGATCATCATCAGCGGATGGACGGTGCCTCTCTCCATGGCTTCACCAGCCAGAGTGATATCAATCTTTTCTGCTTCCAGGCGTTTTGTCGTAGCTTCCTTCTGCACCTGCTCAATCCGGGCACTCAGGGCATCGGTAATTTCTTTCTTGACCTGGTTGACCTGCTGACCGAATGCCGGTTTTTCTTCTCTTGGCAGTGTCTTCATCACAGCCATCAGCTGCTGTACGGAGCCCTTTTTACCAAGATAGCTGATACGCAGCTGCTGCAGGGTATCCAGATCACTGGCTGCGGCAATCTTCTGCAGGGCTTCTTCTTTCACGCTTTGAATCTCTTCCATACTTCCTCCTGAACAATTAAAAAGCGTTCCTGTAACAGGAACGCTGATCACGCGGTACCATCCTGATTCGCACTTGCGTGCGCACCTCAATTCGTCTGTAACGGAGACATCCGGGGAGGATTAATCCCGCTGGAAAAGTGAATTCACTGATCTGGGAAAGCAGGATCTTTTCAGCTGTGGAATCCCTCTCTTTCACTTTCCTTTTTGTTTCAGCTACTTGTCTTTTCTTTATCGCTTTACGCCTGCCATTATAGCATCATGGTTTCAATGTCACAAAGAGAACTTACCACTCATTGCGGTATTCGTTCACTCTGGCATCATCCAGAGCCTGATATAAAGCATCCAGATCATCCTGGGCGGCCGCAGCGGCATCACCCAGCATATCCACGGTGCCCTGGTCCACAACAATACCGCCCTTTCTCGGCACACAGACAACCGGCTGGCCATAGTCCTCCAGAGCACGGATGATGGCATACAGATGCCGTGAATCCTGATCATAGTTCATGTCTGCCGCAAAGCCATGGACAAGGCCAAGGCCGTCTCCATAGCCGAATTCATTGTCGAGATCCGGAATGATCGGATATCTTTCCAGCTGAATCAATGCACCGGCCTGACTGCCCATAACCACACCAGGAAAATGCCTGATGGTTTCATCCAGGCCAAGATCCTGCAGACTGTTCATCATCAGCTGGGGATGTCTGCCTGTCAGATAGATCACATCCGCATCCTTCAGTTTCTCTGCTGCACGTTCCGGATCTTCTTCATAGTAGTCAAAGAAATGAATATTCTCATCCGGGATGCCATAGGCATGAAACGGTCTGGCAAGGCGGTAATATGCATTCACATCTTCACCTGGCTCCTCATATCTCTGCCGCCAGGCATCTTCATCGCTGGCCCAGCCTTCCTGATAGGATAATGGCATGAGTAAAACCCTGCTGGTGGAATTGAGATAGCTTGTCAGTGTCGGGGATGCCCAGTCCTCATCAAAATTTTCTGTATTTAAAAGAATGTTTGTCATGTGATGCATCACTCCTTTTATAATGTAAGCAAGAGGTAAATCATATGGTGAAAAGATTTCATGTGTTTGTCGAAGGACGTGTACAGGGTGTCGGTTTCCGTGGTTTCTGCATGATGCAGGCCCAGCAGCGGCATCTGACAGGAAGTGTCACCAACCTTCCCAATGGCCTGGTGGAAATCTTTGTCCAGGGAGAACAGGAGGGAATTGACAGCTTTCTGGAAGCTGTGCAGGCTGGCAATCAGTTTATCCGGGTCGATGATATGAGCATCAAGGAAGTGCCGGTTGTCCCGGGTGAGAAACGCTTTGGCTACGGTATGGGACAGTATTTTTAAGGCCGGAAATGATACATGATGATACCGCCGGCAACGGCGACATTCAGTGACTCAAAGCCGGACATTTCAATGCGCATGTTTTTGTCACACATGGCAAGAATCTGTGATGAGACGCCATTGCCTTCATTGCCAAGCACAAAAGCCATTTTATCCTGTCTGTCAATGGATGCCATCGGTACGGATGACTGCAGGCTTGTGCCAATGATGGCAAAGTGGTCTTGTTGTAACATGGTGATCGCATCATTGAGATCTTCATAGAAAACGGGCTGGTGGAACAGTGCGCCCTGGGTGCTGCGCACTGTTTTTTCATTATAGAGGTCAGCGCAGGCATGCGAGCAGATCACAGCATCAAAGCAGAAAGACTGTGCTGTGCGCACAAGCGTGCCAAGATTGCCAGGATCCTGCACGCCATCCAGCAGCACAACCCTTTTCATTTCTTTCTTCTCCCATTTCTTTTTATGGCAGACCGCAATCAGATGCACTGCTGATACATTGGCACTGAGTTTTTTCATGATGGCCGGTGTCACCATGACCGTATTTGTAAAGGAAAGCGGGCAGTCCTGATCCGTGATGATGACATCCACACAGTTTTCTTTCAGGGCTTCCTGGATGAGATGTTCTCCTTCTACCAGAAAGCAGCCGCACACATCACGGTCCTTCTTGTTATGCAGCTTTGTCCATTCCTTGATTCTTGCATTCTGCAGTGAAGTGATTGTTTCCATATGCTCTTTTGCCCCGTTTTCTGCGGCGGTGCCATTCACCTTCTCTCTTTTCAGAACAACATTTTACATAACAAAACAGTACTTTGCGATGCCATCCTCACCTTCCTGCTTTGTTTACCTTGATTCTGCCGGTATGAGTGTATCTGAATTTAACACTTTCTTACCTTCTTTACACAATTATTACATTCACTCTGTCATGCATTTTACCTGCATTTTATAATATGTTTTACGGAAGGAAAGATACTGCCTGATATGATGATTTATTGTGTTGAGGATGATGCCAGCATCCGCGAAATTGAAATTTATACACTGAAATCGACTGGCTTTGCGGCAAAAGGATTTGAGACGGCTGCTGATTTTTTTGCGGCACTGCATAATGAGAAGCCTGATCTGATTCTGCTGGATATCATGCTGCCGGATGAAGATGGCACCCAGGTATTGAAGAAGCTGAAGAAGGACCCGGTGACCAGGGATATTCCGGTGATTATGGCCAGTGCCAAGGGTACAGAATATGACAAGGTACAGGGTCTGGATACAGGTGCAGATGATTATCTTGCCAAGCCGTTTGGCATGATGGAGATGGTTTCCCGCATCCGGGCAGTTCTTAGAAGAGTCAATGCTTCCAGTGAGCAGGTTGTCGAAAACAGCGGAATCCGCATGGATGCCAGCCGCCATGAGGTACTGGTGGATGGGGAACCGGTTGTTCTGACATTGAAGGAATATGATCTGCTGTATCTTCTGCTGAGCCATCCGGGTATTGTCTTTACCCGTGATCAGCTGCTCAATCAGATCTGGGGAACAGAGTATGATGGTGAAACAAGAACGGTGGATGTGCATGTGCGTACACTGCGCCAGAAGCTTGGTTCTGCAAGCCATCATATTGACACGGTACGCGGGGTTGGATACCGCTATAAGGAGGACGCATGAAGAAGAAAATATTCCGCTATGTATCTCTCTCCATGGCGGTAATCCTGGCAGCGGCCATGGCCGTGATGATTCTCATTCTGAACAATCACTTTATTTCTTTGGAAACACAGCGGCTGGCCAGTGAGGCAGAGCTTGCCCAGGCGGGCATTGATGCCGGTGCCCAGGACTGGCTGAACAGTCTGGATACACAGAATGCCAATTACCGTATTACCTGGATTGCCCCCAATGGCACCGTCAAGTATGATTCCGAGGTAACGGATGTCAGTACGATGGAAAATCACAGTGACCGCGAAGAATTCAAGGAGGCCCTGTCTGAGGGCAGTGGCACTGCTTCCCGGTATTCCCATACGCTTTCTGTGCGTACCATCTATGCCGCCCGCAAATGTGCGGATGGATCTGTCATCCGGATTGCGGAGAACTATGACACAGCGGGCATTCTGACGATGCGGATGATCTCACCGATCCTTTTGATTCTGATTGCGGCCATCACGATTTCATCGCTGCTTGCCAGACGGCTGGCAGATGAGATTGCCGAACCAATCAATACACTGGATCTGGATCATCCCCTGCAGCAGGATACATATGATGAAATTCAGCCTCTGCTTGTCAGGATCGACAGGCAGAATGAACAGATTGATGAGCAGCTGAATGAGCTTCATCAGAAAAAGAAAGAGTTTGAAACCGTTACTTCATCGATCTCGGAAGGTATTATTCTGCTGAACCGCAATGAAGAGATTGTCTCCATCAATGATGCGGCCCGCAGTCTGTTTGATAAAACAGATGATATGGATGTGCATACGCTGGATGATCTTTGTGACTCTGAACAGATGCACCGTCTTGCTAAAACAACACTGGCCGGCGGCAGCAGTGAGGAGATCATTCAGTTCCATGATGCCGATATCCGGCTGACCGGACATCCGATCACATCCCATGGTGTTTTGACAGGTGCCAGTATTCTCGCCTGTGATATTACTTCTGTTTATGAAGCCGAACAGACAAGACGTGAATTCACGGCCAATGTTTCTCATGAGCTGAAGACACCGCTGCAGTCGATCATGGGCAGTGCGGAACTGCTGGAAAATCATCTGGTCAAGCCGGAGGATACGGACAAGTTCATCCATAAGATTCGCTTTGAAAGTGCCCGCATGCTCACGCTGATTGATGATATTATCCGGCTGTCTCAGCTGGATGAAAATGCTTCTGTGGAAGTGAGCCATCTGCAGCTGAAAGACCTTGCCAGAGAGGCACAGGAAGCTGTTGCGGCAAGTGCGAAAAAGAAGAATGTTACGATTCAAATGGATCTACAGGATGCACCGATCAAGGCTAACAGCCGGCTTGTCTATGAGATTGCCTATAATCTGCTGGACAATGCGATCCGCTATAACCATGAAAATGGCAGTGTCACGATAAAGACCTATGCAGATCATGAACATCACCAGTGTGTTCTTTCTGTGGCAGATACCGGTATTGGTATTCCGCATGAAGCGCAGAGCCGCATCTTTGAACGCTTCTATCGGGTAGATAAATCTCATTCACGGGCAACGGGCGGAACAGGTCTTGGCCTTTCTATTGTCAAACATGCCGCAGCGATCTGTGGTGCGCGTATCACGGTTGCCTCCGAGCTTGGCAAGGGTTCTGTATTTACGGTGAAATTCCCGGAAGATCCGGGTGATGCTGAATAACATGAAAAGAAGCCGCGAGGCTTCTTTTACTATGCTTTGATACTGTTTGCAGACAGCCTGATTACTTGCCGTTTTTGACAAAGTCGAGCAGTGCCTGAGCAGCCTGATCAATGCCATGGTCTCCCTTGTTCGGCAGACCGAGACATGTATAGATTTCACCAACCGGAATGTTCTGCTCAAACAGAGCATCAAACATCTTGTTGATGAGCTTGCCGCACTGTTCCTGACGCTGCATTGGTCCAAACGGATTGGCAAAGAAGGTTGTGGACAGGCCCTTTTCCTGGGTTGTGCCAAGGGCAAACCGCTTGCCCTGGACAAAGACACTCTCAGCGCCATCTCTGTCCTCAAACCAGTGGAGGCCGCGCTTGTCAGTGTAATTGTTGGCATACAGGAAGCAGTCAATCTTATGATCGGATGTGACAACATCATATGGTGCAGCCGGCAGGACAACACGGGCATTCGGCTTTTCCGGATTGAAGAAGATCGAGCGGTCCATGTCCTTGTAGGCAGTTCCTTTGTCAAGATCATCCAGACGGACAAAAGCACCAATCTCAGTGCCCTGGGCACGCAGATTTCCATCTTTATCCAGATGGATGGTACCCATATCATCAAAGACGGTTTCCTGATGATCGATGATATCAGATGCCAGGGCGCTGAGTGCTTCAATTGTTTCGCTCTTGCCGGCACCGGAATCACCCATGAACATCAGGCCTTTCTTGGTACCATCCTTGAGATAGATGTTGACCATGGCACCATGAATCGGCAGCCAGCCGCGGTTGATCATGGCAAGGTTGTGCAGTGTCAGGATTGTCTTCTTGGTATAGCCGAAGTAGTCAATCTTTTCCGTTGCAGAGTCCTTGCCGACCCAGATATCGTTTTCCTCATCATGATAGAAGACAGTATCATCACGTCCATCCGGGTTGCCAAACAGCATGATCGCATCCGGCTTGCGGTTGATCGTATCCTGCATGCTGGCAAGCTCAAACAGGTTTGCTGTTGCCACAGCACTGGTCAGATAGTCGCGGTGGAAATAGCAGTAGATCAGCAGGCTGCCAACCTTAGCAGGGAAGCAGACCCACTCTTCATCACCTTTGATGAAATCTGTGATCGGATTGTGGTCATCATCCTTGAAGACGTTTGTACGCTTGTTGGAATGCGGATGCAGGATGAGCGGTGTCCGCAGCATGATTTCATGAATGAACGGAATGCCTTCGAGAACTTCATAGCCATGAGGTGCTTTCCACTGATAGTACTGCAGTAATAATGCGGCATTTGTGCCGGCCTGCAGCTGACGGTATACCTTGTTGCGGGATCCCTGTACTTTCTGCTGTACGGTACGGTAGAACTTCAGGGCTGTGGCATTGAATTCAGAGTCAGCTTGGATAAATGACTGCAGCTGATAGCCGACTTCATTGTGGGTATACAGCACAGAATAACGCTGCAGTGAACGCCAGTAATGATAGCCTTCTTCGATAACCTCCAGCAGGATATGCGGTGCTTTTGTATACGGATGGTCAATATCCTTCATTTCCAATACAATCAGCAGATTAAGAACCTTCTTGATTTCCTGGCGGACTGACTCTTCGCAGTCATGTCCCTTGAACAGGAATTCATGCAGGTCATAATGTTGCTGCGCGAGATATTCCAGATAATGGTGCAGAAAGGAATTGAAGCAGTCACTTTCCACAAGTTCATGCATGCTGCGCACATAAACCTTGGAATAGTTGATAATCACGGTGTTGTTGTGATAATAGTAAGCTTCTTTCATTGATGCCTCCTTTTTCAGACTACTTGAAAATTCTATCAGAAAACAGATCGTCCGGAATGAAAAATAACGGTTTAATGGCCATTTCTCTGCCGGAATCCTTCAAATGCAATAGCTGCAGCAGCACCAGCTGCGTTCAATGCGGCTCTGAAATCGTTTGCATACGGAATATAGATATTCTGGTCCATTTCTTTCAGTACTTTGGAAGACAGCCCGCGCATCTCGCCGCCAATGGCAATCAGACATGGTTCTGTATAGTCTGCATCCCAATAGGCAATGGCATCTTTGCGCATGGCGGCATAGGCTTTCAGTCCCTGTTTCTTCAAAGCGGCAATATCACCCGGCAGATCTTCACTGAGGACGACATTGAGATATTCACTGGCTCCGGCACTTGCTTTCAGGATCGTAGACTCTACAGGCTGCCAGTTTCTTGCAGAAAGCAGTAAGCCGCTGGCCCCGGCACTGTATAGTGAGCGCATGATATAGCCTAGGTTAAAGGGATCCTCCACCCCTTCCACAACAAACACAAAGGGATTGTCTGACAGTACTTCAGACAGCTGCTGGAAGGATCTTGGCGATACCTGTGCAATCAGGCCGCCATGGGTTCTGCCCTGGGCATGTGCATCGATCCAGGAACGTGTTTTCAAGATGACGGAAATGTTTTTCTCCTGTGCTTTTCTGACAATGAAATGTGCATCTTTGTCATGTCTTGCCTCATCCAGGTAAATTGTTTCAATCTGTCTTCTGCCTGCCAGCATTGCGGCCTTTACACTGAGGCCTCCTTCAATCTGTATCATCGTCTGCTGCCTTTCTGATAATATCGCCTGCGGCTAATTCGTCTTCGCTTGCAAAATGAATGATGGACATCGGTTTGCGCACGGTATCCAGATATTCATCCTGGTCATTCTGAATGGATGAAAGTGTAATGTTTCGAATTTCTCTGCCTGGCGAAAGGACTTCTGCCTTTTCATGGTTGTCAAAGGCATTGCGCACCTGCATCCATGCTGTGTGTGTATCACGGTCATAGCGCATGATCGTGCCAAGGAAGTCATGGTTAACATGGTTGTTGCTGTTTTCATGATAGATGATCGAATCCTGGCTGGCAATGCCGCCATAGAAGCCATCACATACTTCCCTGTTTTCCCCTCTCATAATCTGGGCAATATGTGCTTCCAGTTTCTCATCAGAAATATTGCCATCATGTTCATACAGATCATCAATCATTCTGCGGTATCCCGACACAACATTGGCCACATAGTATTCGGTCTTCATTCTGCCTTCAATCTTCAGTGAAGACACGCCTGCCTTCATCAGGTCTTTGATCCATCTGCCTGCCATCAGATCACGTGAACCCATCGTAAACCAGCTGTTTTCATCATTAATCTGTCTGTCATTTTCAAACAGGCGGTACTGCCAGCGGCAGCTCTGGGCACAGCCGCCCCGGTTGGCATCACGCAGGGTCATCCGGTTGGATAGCGTACATCTGCCTGAGTAATTGACACACATACCGCCATGAATGAAGGCTTCTGTTTCAATCGGACAGTTTGCTGTGATTTCTTCTACTTCTTTCATGGTGCATTCTCTGCCCAGCACCACTCTGTCAATGCCAAGTGTCTCATGCAGAAACTTTGCGGCACGCACATTGGTAATCGACATCTGGGTGCTGCCATGTACTTCGATATGTGTCGTATTCTCCTTGATCAGTTTCATGATCGATGGGGAGGCGACAATCGCAGCATCCACACCGGCATCTTCCAGTGCCTGTACATATTCCTTCAGGCCGATGAAGTCTTCGCCGTGCGGAATCACATTCACCGTCACATGAATTCTGGCATGATGGGCATGAGCAAAATCACAGGCTGCTTTGATATCATCCATCGTAAAGTTGGATGCTCTTGAGCGCAGGGAGAAGTTCATCCCGCCAAGATACACGGCATCAGCGCCATATAGGATGGCAGTACGTGCCCTGGAAAGATCACCTGCCGGGGCCAGCAGCTCCGGTTTCTTCAGCTTACCGGACGGTTTTCTCATGATAATATCCACTGTCATATGCATTTTCTCCCATTGCTGTCATTACTTCATTTGTGACAGATTCCACATCTTCTGACTGCAGGATGCGGCTGTAGCCCCTGATGCTTTCAAAATATTTCACACGGTCTTCATACAGGCCTGAAAGCAGATAGTGGCAGATACCAGCCTGCATGAACTGGTTCATCTCCTGCCAGGATTCCAGCCTGTCATCAGAGTAGATAATCGTGCCGTTTTCATCTTCATAGACGGGCATCTTTCCCTGCCGTTTGGCTTCCTGCAGGAACAGGTCCTTTCTCTCTTTCAATTCTTCCGGATAAGAGAATGCCTGTTTCCATGCAGAAAGCAATGGCCGGTGGGAACGGGAAAGCACCGGATGACCATGGATGAAGAGGATCGCATCCGGATTGCCTTTTGCCGCATCAATCGTTTCTTCAATTGTCAGCAATGGTGAAACAACGGCTCCGGCAAGATGGCAGCTGTGCCAGAAGGAAATGTCCTGAGAGCTGGTTAACAGTGTATCCGGATGATAGACGAGTCTGTTTTCCATGTGGTACTGCCTTGCTGTTTCCAGCACGGCAAGATCCGCAAAGTAAAGATGTTTGATGTCATCATTGATATGTGCAAACAGATCATCCAGCAGATGCATTTCTTCCTGGGCGAAGATCTTGTTGACAAGCAGTGCTGCCTGCATGCCAAAGGCATGGGCGGATTGTGCCAGATCAAAAGCATCCTGAAGATTCATTTTGCTGGCAGAAGTAAAACTGTATCCGGACAGCGGAATCAGGATTTGGGTGGCACCGGCATTGGCAAGGGCTGGCAGATCCCGCTTTTGTTCGATCAGTGCTGTCAGTGTATACTGCATATTTGTATATCCTTTCTGCATTGTGATTCTGTTTTATGATATATGAAACGGCTGAAAATGCACTGTTTTTGGCTTTTATGGCTCTGGAAGAACCATGTTTCTGACAAGTGAAATAAAGTGCAGTGATCCAGCTGCGATCACAAAGCCTTCGTTTTTCCTCTGTTCTTTTGCACAGGCAATGGCTTTTGCGGGATCCGGTATCAAGATCGCTCCTGGCACCGCAAGTTCCTGCAGAGAATCAGCCCTATCATCCTGGAAGGATGTAATGATGAGCTGGTCACATACCTTCTTCAACATCACAGCCATCTGGTATCCGGGCTTATCACGCAGGGCACTGAAGACAGCGGTTTTTGGTCCTGGCATAACTGCAAGTGTCCTGCACAGAGCTTCCATACCTTCGATATTATGTGCCCCGTCCACAATGATGCATGGATGTGTGGATATCACTTCAAACCGGCCTGCCCATTGGGTCTGCTGGATGGCCTGATGAACCGCAGGTGTGTGAATATTGATGCCAAGCAGGAACGCTGCCTGTAATGCCAGGGCAGCATTTGCCTTTTGATACTGGGCTGGCATGGACAGATGAAAGGTATCATGATCAAAGGAAAATGCCTGTCTGCCCCGGTCATACCATGGCTTTGTATATGTCAAAGCACAGTGCTGCTGGTGTGCATATGCAGAGATGACGGCTCTGGCATGGGGATCATCAGTGCCGCAAAGGCCATGGCCATATGGCTTGAGAATACCGGCTTTGGCAAAGGCAATCTGGGAGATTCTGGATCCCAGAATCTGCATGTGGTCATAGCTGATGGTTGTAATGATGGCAAGGTCCGGTACCGGGATCACATTGGTGCTGTCATCCCGCCCGCCGATGCCGGCTTCAATGATGGCAGTATCCACGCCTTCTTCCACAAACCAGTGCAGTGCGATCAGAAAATCAATTTCAAACATGCCAAGGTCATATTTTTCAATGACCGGCAGCAGCTTCTTGAGAAGCTTTGTGAAGGTGTCATGAGGAATCCATTGATGTCCAATCCGAATGCGGTCATTGTGACAGACAAGATGAGGAGAAGTAAACATACCTGTTCTGATACCGCAGGATGTTAGAATTTCCATCAGAAAGGCACAGGTGGATCCTTTCCCATTGGTGCCGGCCACATGGATGAAGTGCAGTTTGTTCTGTACATCGCCGGTGTCATGCAGAGCATTGCGCAATGGCTGCAGGCCATGATGCCTGCTTTTTCGTGCCATCACCCAGTTTTCATCATTTTCTGTTTGTGTCATTGCTTTCCTCTTTTGTGTCCATGGTATCACATTGTTTTTTTCTTGCCTGATCATTGTGTATGCGTTACAGTATGGCCGTCAACAGTCCGCGTCAAGTGCTGTGTACCGGGAAGTACACGGACGAAAAGAACAATACTCTTGCGGTGAGCTGTCTGATTCCCAAAACGTGAATATGACCTCCTTCACGGGTTGGTGAAAGGAGGTTTTTTATATGAGAAAAGAAATGTGGAAGTCATCTGCAGAAAAGCTGAAGTCGGTGCGCTGGCTGGCTGTCATGGCCATCTTTCTTGCCCTGCGCATTGTCGTCTCGCGCTTTTCGATTCCGGTCGGCGTCAACCTGTACTTTTCCTTTGACTTTCTGATCAATGCCATCTGCGGCATGATTCTGGGCCCCACCGCAGGCATTATCTTTGCCGTAGTGGAAGACATCATGTCCTATATGCTGTTTCCGGATGGCTATGGCTTTTTTGCCGGCTATACCCTGACGGCGGTGCTTGGCATTCTGTGCTATGCCTTCTGCATGTATGATCAGAAACAATCCGTACTCAAGATTGCCATTGCCAAGGCAGTTTCTTCCTTTGGTGTCAATGTACTGCTTGGATCCTATTGGACATATATTCTGACCGGCGGCAGTAAAGCTTATCTTTACTATGCCGGCAAAAGTCTTTTCAAGAATGCCATTCTCTATCCCTTCCAGGTAGTTGCGATCGTTCTGCTTGTCAATCTGCTCATTCCTTATCTGTCCCGCCATCATTTCATCAAGGCACAGAAATCCCCGATGTCACTTGTACGCTGAGTGCAAATATTGCGGTTTGCCCATAACCATGCTGTTTTACCGGAGTATAATAGCGGTATGATTCCATCACATTATGAAAAAGTGAAGAAAGCCTGTGGCGATCAGGCAAAGCTGTGTGTGGTGACAAAGAAGCGCTCCAAAGAAGAGATGATGTCCTACTATGATGCCGGTGAGCGCATCTTTGGTGAAAACCATGCCCAGGAGCTGCTTAGCAAGATTGATCTGCCTTCTGATATCCAGTGGCAGTTCATCGGCCATCTGCAGCGTAATAAAGTCAAAGCGATCATTCCGTATGTATCCTGCATTCAATCGCTGGATTCTGTAGAGCTTGCCAAAGAAATTGACAAGCAGTGTGCACGGATTGGCAAAACCGTGGATGTGCTGTGTGAGTTTCATATGGCGGATGAGGATGAAAACAAGAGCGGCCATGATCCTGCGGATGCGGATGATTTTGTGAAAGCCTGTATGTCTTTTACGCATCTGAATGTGTGCGGCATCATGGCTATGGGCCCGCATACAGATGATACAAAGAGGATCCGGGATGTGTTTATGAAGACGCATGCTTTATATGAACATCTGCAGAGCATCTATGGTGCAGAAAAGATCCATACCCTTTCCATGGGTATGAGCAGTGATTATGAAATAGCACTCGCCTGCGGGTCGAATATGGTCCGGGTGGGAACATATCTGTTTAAGGAGGACTGAACATGTCATTTGTCAGAAAAAGTGCTGATTTAACCCCGATTGTAGATACGGTCTTTGCAGTAATTGCCAAGGCTAAGGAAGATGCCGCCGTCAATGGCGATGCGGTTGTCAATGCGACGATTGGCTCTCTCTATGATGAGGACAATCATCTGGTTGCCTATGATACCGTCTTTAATCACTATGATGCCATTGACCACCGGATCAAAGCTTCCTATGCAGCCAGCTTCACTGGCAACCCGGATTACCGGCAGCAGGTTTATAACTGGGTGACATACGGCCAGAAGCTGAATCTTGCACATACAGTCATTGCCACACCGGGTGGATCCGGTGCTGTTTCCATTGGCTTTACAACCTTCCTGGATGAAGGTGAAACCGTCATTCTGCCGGAGATTGCCTGGGGTTCTTATGCATTGATGGCACATGAGAACAATATGAATTACATCACCTACAAGAACTTTGATGGTGACCGTTTCAATCTGGAGAGTCTGAAGGAATGTGTCAATACCGTCAAGGCAAAGCAGGACAGAGTTGTGATTGTGCTCAATGATCCCTGCCAGAACCCTACCGGCTACTGTCTGAAGGAACAGGAATGGAAGGATTTTGTCAGCTATCTGAATGAAGCTTCGAAAGGCTGCGATATCATCCTGATCAATGATATTGCCTACATCGACTATTCCTATCGTTCCATGGAAGATGCCAGACATTATATGTCTTACTTCAATGATCTGTCTGATAATGTCATGGTGGAGATCTGCTTCTCCTGCTCCAAGACACTGACATCCTATGGCCTTCGCTGCGGTGCTGCTATTGTTCTGGCGCAGAAGAAAGAAGATGTCCGTGATGCCGAGATCATCATGGAGAAGAAGGCCCGTGCTACCTGGAGCAACATTCCAAATGCGGCCATGGCCAACTTTGTATGGACGGTGACTGAGAATCGGGATGCCTTCCTGAAAGAAAAGCAGAAATATATTGATCTGATGCGGGAGCGTTCTTCTTTATTCATCAAAGAAGCAAAGGAAGCTGCTCTGGACTGTTATCCATATGATGAAGGCTTCTTTGTGACACTGCGGATTGATGATAACAAGTACCGCGACCGTCTGCACCAGGCACTGATGGACAATCATATTTATACGGTCAGTGTCAATCATGGCATCCGGATTGCCATCTGTTCCCTGCCATTGGTCAAGGTGCATGGTCTTGCCGCTAAGATCAAGGAAGTTGCTGAAAAGACGAAGTAAACAGAAGGAAGGTTTGATTCATGCCAGCCGCAACAACGCATGTAGAATTTGCCAAAGATGTATTCCGTGCCCTGCCGGAAGCACAGAAGCAGGAAATCACGGACATGCCTATGTATTACATGGGATCTCAGGGTCCGGATATGCTGTTTTTCTCCCGTTTTTCCATTCTGCCTGGCACCCTTGCACCGATTGGCGGCAAAATGCACGATGAAAAGATCCGGGAAGTCCTGTCCTTTTTTGAGAATTATGCCCATCGTGATCCAGCCCTGCGGTCCTATTTTGACGGGTATCTCTGCCACTATGCCCTGGATCAGAATGAGCATCCTCTGATCAATGCCTATGCACATCATGAAAGCATGCGGACAGGCAGAACAGAAAGTGAAATTCATTTCCGCATCGAAGGTGAATTTGATGTCTACATTCTTTCTTTGAAAGGCAGAAGCTGGAAAGATTACGATGTTTACAAATATCTGCAGCTTTCTCAGGAAGATACGGAAAAGCTTGCCCTGATGTATCAGAGCATGATCAAAAATGTCTTTGGCATTGATCTGACTGTGAAACAGCTGATGGATGACATCAGGGATGTACACCGCATGACCCGCTATCTCAAGCCATCAAAGTTCAAATATCATCTGGCTTCCTACGTAGAGTCTTTGATCAAGGCACCAAAGATGGTCAGCGGCATGATGCTCAGTGACGACAAGAAACCAACGGCATTGAATGAAGCACACGAAGTATGGCATCCTGTCTATGCACCACAGGAAGTCCATACAGAATCCTTCATGGATCTGTATGAAAAAGCAGAGAAAGATGCTGTAAAGTGGATCATCCATCATACTGAGGCTGATTTCTGCCGGAACTTTGTCGGTGAACCGATCAAATAAATTGATGAGATATGACTGTGGATCTTGCCGCAGTCATTTTCTTTTTGCCTGTCAAAATACATATGCAGGATAACATTTCTAATCCTTAGTCTTAGTTAAAATTCCTGAAGATTCAGCGTATCAAGCAGCCAGAATAATCCTATCATAGCAAGAAAAAACACAACGAATAATATTATCAAAAGCATGGCCTTTTTCTTTCTTCCCTTTGAAAGATTTTCATCTGCTTTATAGATGATGAAAAAGCTGATAAAATCCAAAATCTGTTCTAACATCAGAAGCTCCAGACGCCAGTTTTGGCATATCGGTAAATCGCATTTGCCAATTTTATTGGCGATACACCAGGTGCCCAGGCAGCTCTATTAACGTAATTAACAACAACATTATAAATTTGTGGATAGTATGTAAGAACCCAGAGCAGTGCAGTGGCAACTGCTCCACTCATTGCTATCTCTGATTCTTCAACTTCTGTAATGGGAGTATCCTGTTGTGGTAGTTCTTTCGCTTCAATCTTTGTGGTGCATAGAGAAAAGATCATTGCTAAAGCAAGCAGACTTGGAATTGCCTTTTTAAGAATCATTTCTTCCTCCTTCTGATAAAAAGGATTTCAGGTCAAATAAAATTATCAGATCATATATATTCCTGTTTGATCAATTGCAATCTTCCTGATGATTATTCCTTTCTATCCTATTTTGTTACATTGTAAATTATTATTATTTATAAAGAAGGCTTTTATTTGAAATTTGATTCCTATATAATTATTTTTTTGTATTATATAGTTACTATTTTCTTAAAGTTTCCATATCAACCAATGGGATGTTTTTCCACATAATATATTCTCGTGTCACGATGTTTGTTCAGATGATTCTGCCCTTTATTGTCATGCTCTGGTATAAAACGATATGTTTCTTTTCTCACGGCCTGCATGATATGACATACCATCTGCGAACAGACCTTTGCATGCAGGAAATCTGTTCTTGAAAAGAAGATTATGAGAACATTTTCTCACAGTCTTTTTTATACAAGCGGTAAAAACTGTCCTATACACAGTTTGATTTCTGTTATGTCTCCTTCATGAAAAGGAATACTAGAATCAGGTAAGAAGAGGCAGAAAGGACAGGTGTAATGACATGAAAAAGATACTGCGCGATGTTCTGGCACGATTCTTTGCGGATGAAGGGGTATACCCTGCTGCCGGTATTCCATCGAAAGGATATTTTGTGCTGATCATCGTTACTGTTTTCTGTATTTATTGTGGTTTGAAACATACCCTGCAGTGGTCCTATACAAAAATCCGGTCTTTGATCAAAGCCATAATTGTCATGCTTTGTACATTGGAAATCATCAAGATCGGCTGGCGTTTCTATTATGGCTATGGCCGGCAGCTCAACACATGGGTTCCTTTGTATTTCTGCAGTATTACCCTGTTTGCCGGTATTCTGAGTGCCTTTGCAAAAGGAACGCTGCAGCATATCGGTGATGTATTTCTCTGTACCGGAGGTTTGTGCGGCGGCATTGTCTTTCTGATGTACCCAGCAACATCACTGATGTCATTTCCTGCTTTTCATTTCCTTAGCATACACAGTTTTCTGTATCATGGCTGTATGACCTATCTTGGCATCCTGATGAACCGCAGCGGGCTTGTCTCTCTGAAATCATCTGATTTCCGTTATTATGCAATGTATGTACTGTTCTTCTGTATACTTGCCTTGATTTTAAATCAGAGGAAAGGTTCCAATCTGATGTTTATCAGCAAACCGCTTGATGGAACCATGTACCAGCTGATGGGAAAAATCTGCGGGAAGCTGTATACACCGGTGATGATCCTGATCCAGATGACCATACCGTTTGCCGTGATTCTGTGGTTTAAGAACAATACTGCCCTGCTCAGCCGGCCAGCCTGGTATGACATGGCAGCGGTCAGTGCACTGCATTGCCATCATGTTTTCTGGCGCTGACAGGCATAAAAAAACTGTGAAGGAACACCTTCACAGTCTGATTGTCAATTATCCGAAACGCCCCAGGACGGGATGACATTGGAGCGGCGGATCAGCACTGTCTTCTGGAAGTCGGTCTGATTCAGAAACCGCAGCACCGCCATCACTTCCTCTTCCGTGCATCCAATGAGCATCTTGACATCCAGCTCTTTGGTTAAAATGTCAGCTGCCACAACAAGTGCCGTGATCTGACTGCGGTCCCCGCTGCCGGCATAGACGGATACACCTTCATCCGTCGTACTCTTTGTATCGCCAAGATGACCATAATCGGTTGGATAAACAAGATTGCGGAATGTATCGTGAACTTCCCCTTTTTTCTTTGATAAGACAAGTTTTCCCGACAAAAAGAGAGTATCTACTTTCTGCCAGAAGAAAGCATTATTTTCATAATCTGCCATTACTGCTACCTCACATATACGTACTAATTATACTAAAATCTTTCACGATGTAAACACATTCATTATTTTTGAAAACTTTTCATATGTTTTTGCATTCTCTGCTGGCGTTTCACTCTGTTCAGATGACGCTCAAAACCGCCGTTGTTCAGCAGCTGGGCAACAGTAAGCTGATCAAACGTTGAAACATTGCAGGAAAGATCCGCAATCTTTCCAAGCAGCTCTTCTTTTCGTCTTGCAGGCAGAATCATATAGGAAATCCGGAATGAGGGAGCAATGGTACGGGTAAAGCTGTTGAGATAAATCACACTGCTTTCCGGTTCCATGGCAAACAGCGTTTTCTGAATTGGTGAGGATGCCGCAAATTCACTTGCATAGTCATCTTCGATCAGGATGCCCTGTCTCTCTTTAGCCCATTTGAGATATTCCTGGCGTTTGCCGGCATCGGCACTGACACCGGTTGGATAGGATGAAACCGGTGTGACATGCAGAATATGGGCATGGGTGCGCTGCAGCTCACTTGTCTGAATGCCGTTTGGCCCCATTTTCAGCCTGTCCACTCTGACACCTTCGTTTTCATAAATGCGCTTGATTCTGGCATAGCCGGGATCTTCGATGCCATAGATCTGCTTTCTTGAAAGCATCTGTACAATCAGGGCATAGGCAGATTCACTGCCGGCTGCGATGATGATCTGATCCGGTGACACATGCATATCCCTGCTTCTGGAAAGATAGGCTGCGATGGCCTGACGCAGGATCAAGCAGCCGCTGCCCTCACTACGTTCCAGAATTTCTTCCTGATATTCACTGAGCACATGGCGCATCGTAGATGCCAGCTGAGGATAAGGAAACAGCTTTGTATAGTCTTCCCGCTTTCTTTCCAGCACTGGTTCTGTGATTGTTACAGGAACATTGAAAAGATCACCGGACTGATAGATGACTTCATAGCCGCGCCTTGGCCTGGGCGTAATATAACCCTCTTCATCCAGCAGCCGCATGGCATGTTCAATGGTGATCAAAGAAACATTGTACTGCAAGGCACAGGTGCGCTTGGATGGCAGAAAGTGATGCAGCGGATAGGCCCCGCTGATGATCTTGTCACGCAGATCCTGATAGACAATCAGATAGGATGCGTCTTTTTTCTCAGAGTTCATAGATTCTTGTATGGCAGACCTTGAGCAGTTCCTCAATGTCAAAAATGCCGGTCATGTTCATGACGGAGGCAACAATCATCAGGCAGCCATAACTGTCAGACAAGGCATTGTGGTGATTCAGTTCGATATGAAGATAGTCACACATATCACCAAGACCATGATGCGTCAATTGCGGGAATACCCGGCGGCTGAGTTCTACTGTGTCAAAGTAGGAAAGCACCGGGATGGGCCTGCCGGTATTGAGACACGTATCCTTGAGACATTTCATGTCAAAGCGGGCATTGTGGGCGGTGACCAGGGCACCATCCAGCTGGTGCATCAGTTCAGGATAGATCACATCAAAGGTTGGTGCATCTTTGACATCCTGGGGATGAATGCCATGAATTCTGACATTCCATTTTGAGAAGTAAGAGACATTGCTTTCCGGCTGGATCAATGTGTAATAGCTTTCTTCACAGGCACCGTCTTCCATGATGGAAACACCGACTGAGCATACGGATGCACTTGCCTGGTTGGCCGTTTCAAAGTCAATTGCAGCGATCTTCATTCGCGGATATGGTCCAGTGCCATCTTGTAAATATTCTGAATGTGTTCATCAGCCATGCGGTAATACACATTCTTGCCGGCCTTGCGGGAAGTGACAAGCTTGGTCTTCTTGAGGGAGCCAAGCTGATGGGAAACAGCACTCTGGCTCATTTCCAGAAGTGCAGAAAGATCGGAAACACACAGTTCATTTGTAAACAGAACACTCATGATCTTCAGACGCGTACTGTCTGAAAACATCTCAAAGATCATCGAAAGCTCATCATATTCTCTTTCTTTCAGCATCTGTTTCTTACAGGCCTGTACAGCCTGTGGATCTACAGCCGCAATGTCTTTCTTCATGCCTTTCTCCTTCCCGATGAACGCTTCATCTCTTTGCCAGGTGCATACAGATTCATCATATTGCGGATCCGTATCCGGGAAAACATCTCAACACTTTCACTGTTCCCGTTGAC
The DNA here is from genome assembly GCF_036453465.1 of Lactimicrobium sp. Taxonomy (NCBI): domain Bacteria; kingdom Bacillati; phylum Bacillota; class Erysipelotrichia; order Erysipelotrichales; family Erysipelotrichaceae; genus Lactimicrobium; species Lactimicrobium sp. The sequence goes on along the minus strand of NZ_JAZHUW010000001.1, from coordinate 27,465 downwards.
CAGCTCTACCACCAGCTGATCACACGAACGGTGGTACTCATAGTGCCAGGATACAATTTCATCATAATAAATCATCGTGCATTCCGTGCGGTCGCTGTGGTTGTACATCAGCATATACTCACTGGCAAACTGCACCAGAATCCGGTCCGGCATGACGGTAATGGCAAATACGGTCAGAATGACCATTGGCAGTGCAATGCCGAACATATATGGTTTCCATATCAGCAAAGCAATGCCAATGGCAAGAAATACAAACAGCAGCCACCATGGCTTGACCCGGATGGATGCCGCATTGCGGCGGACTTCTTCGGGTACATTTCTGATTTTGATATACTGAGACTTCATACTTCCCTGATTATACACCGGGCTGTGCACTCCCATGCACTGATTTTTTTCGCGTATCTGCTATACTAGACAGGCAGAAATGAGGAGTTATGAGACCAGTTGAGTTTGAAATCACACATATATGCCGGCAGTCGGGGGCACGCACCGGCATTCTTCATACACCGCATGGTGATGTGGAAACACCGATGTTCATGCCGGTAGGCACCCAGGCAACCGTAAAATTCATTTCCCCGGAAGAGCTGTATGACATGGGCGCTGGGGTTGTGCTTGCCAACACCTATCATCTGTGGCTGCAGCCGGGTGAAGACATTCTGGTAAAAGCCGGCGGTGTGCAGAAGTTCATGAACTACCATGGCCCGATGTTGACAGACTCCGGCGGGTTTCAGGTATTTTCTTTGTCAAAGCTGCGCAAGATCGAGGAAGAAGGCGTTTCCTTCCGCAATCCCCGCAATGGCGACAAGCTGTTTCTTTCTCCGGAGAAATCAATTCATATCCAGAACTGCATCGGTGCAGATATCATGATGTCCTTTGATGAGTGCATCCCCTATCCTGCTACCTATGAATATGCAAAGAAGTCCATGGAGCGCACCCTGCGCTGGGCCAAGCGCGGCAAGGATGCCAACCAGCGTCCTGATGAGCAGGCTTTGTTTGGCATTGTACAGGGCGGTGATTATGAAGATCTGCGTGATTACTGTGCTGAAAAGCTTGTCGAGATGGATTTTGACGGCTATGCCATCGGCGGTACATCTGTTGGCGAAGACAAGACGACCATGTACAGGATGGTAAAGTGGTCCCAGGAAAAGCTGCCGTTTGACAAGCCGCGCTATCTGATGGGTGTCGGTGCGGTCAATGACCTGCTGGAAGCAGTATCGCTGAACATTGATATGTGTGACTGTGTGCTGCCTACCCGCATTGCCCGCCATGGCACCCTGATGACAAGCCAGGGCCGCATCAATATCAGCCGGCCGCAGTACAGAGATGATTTTGCAACGCTGGATCCGCAGTGTGACTGCTATACATGCCGAAATTATTCACGGGCCTATCTGCATCATCTGACCCGGACAAAGGAAGGCTTTGGCACCCGCCTGCTGTCGATCCATAACACGCGCTTCCTGTTAAAGCTGATGGAAGAGGTGCGCCAGGCGATTAAAGAAGACCGCTATGATGATTTCAAACGGGAAACGCTGGCAAACATGAAGTTTGATGAAAGAGGGTTTTAATACATGGATATCAACAATCTGAAAACAAGTGATTTTGATTATGATCTGCCGAAGGAGCTGATTGCGCAGACACCGTTAAAGGACCGCAAGGCAAGCCGGATGATGGTTGTGCATATGAACAGCGGTGAGCTGGAAGACAAGCATTTCTATGACATTGTGTCCTACTTCCATAAGGGTGATGTTCTGGTCCGCAACAATACACGTGTCATCCCAGCCCGTCTATACGGCACCAAGGAAGAAACAGGAGCCCATGTGGAACTGCTGTTATTGAGACAGATGGAAGATGATATCTGGGAGTGCCTGGTTGGCAATGCCCATGTTGTGAAATTAGGCACGGTTGTCTCGTTCCATGATGGCAGGCTGAAGGCAAAGTGTGTTGAGGTAGAAGATAAAGGCCTGCGCAAGTTCAAGATGATCTATGATGGCATCTTTAATGAGATTCTGGATCAGCTTGGTGAGGTACCCCTGCCCCCGTATATTCATGAAAAGCTGAATGACCCGGAGCGCTATCAGACTGTGTATTCCAAAGTGGAAGGAAGTGCTGCAGCACCAACGGCAGGCCTGCATTTTACACCGGAAATCTTTGCAAAGCTGCGTGAGAAAGGCGTCACCATTGTGGATGTCACGCTGCATGTAGGCCTTGGCACCTTCCGTCCGATGGATACAGAGAATGTCAAGGAACATCAGATGCATGCCGAGGTATGCTATATGTCCAAAGAGGCTGCGGATACGCTGAATCAGGCAAAGGCCGAGGGCAGAAGAATCATTGCCATCGGTACAACTTCCGTACGTACACTGGAGTCAGTCTGGAATAAGTATGGCTGCTTCCATGAGTGCACAATGGAGACAAGGCTGTTCATCTATCCGGGCTATCAGTATCATACAATCGATGGCATGTTAACAAACTTCCATCTGCCCAAGAGCACGCTGATCATGATGATCTGTGCCCTGGCCGGCTATGATCTTGTCATGAAGGCATACAAGCATGCCGTAGACGAAAAGTACCGTTTCTTCTCGTTTGGAGACTGCATGTTCTTAACCCATGAATGAACAGGAAAAAGAAGAATACCGTGCTTATCTGGCCAGCCGGAAATCATCCAATCGTACCAACTGGTATCTGAAATCACTGGATGAGCTGAAACAGGTGAAGGCATCCGGCACAAAGCCAAAGCTGCTGATGCATGCATGCTGCGGGCCATGTGCCGGCTGGCCGCTGGAATTTCTGCATGATTATTTTGACATCACGATTCTGTATAACAATTCCAACATCTACCCTGCCAGTGAATATACACGGCGGGAAAAGGAGTTGGAAAGGCTGCTGCCATTGCTTGGCATGGAGGATGTCAGGGTTGTTGTGCCGCCGTATGACAATCAGACATATACCAGGGAAATTCTCTCTTCACGGGCAGATGATCCGGAGGGCTGGAAGCGCTGCTTTGGCTGTTACCGTGCCAGGATGAAAGAAGGTTTCCACTATGCCCATGAACATGGTTTTACCTGGTTTACGACGGTGATGACGATTTCCCGCCAGAAAGACAGCCAGGTATTGAACCAGATCGGCCTCGAACTGGCAAAGGACTATCCGGATATCCACTACTTTGTTTCAGATTTCAAGAAAAAAGGCGGCCAGGTCCGCCGGGATGAGATCGTCTCACAGTACAACCTGTATCATCAGGATTACTGTGGATGTGTATATTCCTACAAAGAAAGACACCAGGATGATAAATAAGCATTCCGGTGTCTTTTTCTATTGATTTTCTGGTGTTTATTCTTTACTCTTCTTCACTGCTTTTCATGGCATCCAGCTTTTCCTGCAGCATGTCCACAAGCTTCTTCTTGGAGCGGATCAGTTCCATGACATCTTCTACATCAGACATCTGGGCATTGTTTTCCTTTGCCTCATAGTATGCCTGGCCAAGCTTTGTATAGGCCTTGGTAATATCACGCTGGTTCTGACCGATCTCAGACTGCAGCTTCATCTTCTTTGCCTGGAAGTCAGCCACATCCTTTACCTTCTTTGCACCGTCGTTGATATACTTTGCGACCATATCTGCGAAATCATTAAACTGCTTGTCAAAATCACTCATTGTTTTCATCCTTTCCGGATCTGTTAATCAGATCCCACACAATCTCTTTGATTTTCTCTGCATCCTTATCACCCTTGGATACCATATAGGCAATCCCGCCGGTGATCAGATCGGCATAATAATCGGCATTGCAGATGGCTGTCTTCTTGATGCGGTTTCCTTCTTCCAGCAGCTTCTTCAATGCCGCTGAACTGGCCTGTTTTGCCTCATGAACACTGCGGCTGCTCAAAGCAGAAAGATCCACATCATCCCGCTTGCCCTTCAGCTTTGCGTCCATATCCGCAAAGGACTGAATGCAGTTGTCAATGAACTGATCCACCTGCTGCTTCCAGTCAGTACTGCTCATATCCTTCATCATGGACTGGTTGAATGCCTCATTGTATTTCTGACTGATGGCATCAATCACATCATCCTTTGATTTGAAGTAGTAGTAGAACAGTCCCTTGGCCACATCTAGCTCTTTTACGATGTTATTGACCGTTGTGTCCATGATGCCGTTCTCCTTGAACAGCTTTTCCGCCGCATCCACGAATTCCTGTTTTCTTTCTTCTGTATTCTTACTATCTTTCATGGATACCTCCTGCCAGTTATATAGCACATGACTGACTCCCAGTCAATATTCTTTCCTTTTCTGCTGGTCTGATTTTGTTACAATAGAGCCATGCAAATTCTATGTCCGATCTGCCATATGCCGCTTATGCATCAGGATCATCAGGCCGTCTGTCATAATGGCCATAGCTTTGACTATGCCTCCAGCGGCTATCTGAACCTGTTTCTTTCGCAGAAGAAAGCTCATGGTGACAATAAGGAAATGATTCAGGCAAGAAGTGCCTTTTTAAACAGCGGTGCCTATGGCTTTCTGCGGGATGCGCTTGTCAAAGAAGTGCAGCAGTATCATCCGCATACATTTCTCGATCTTGCCTGTGGGGAAGGCTACTATACACAGAAAATACCGGTGAAAGAAAAGTATGGCATTGATCTATCCAAGGATGCCTTGAAACATGCTGCAAAGCAGGATGCATCAACCCAATATCTTCTTTCTTCGATCTTTGATCTGCCCTTTGCGGATCAGTGTGCCGATATGATACTGACCTGTTTTGCCCCTTTTGCCAGAGAAGAAGTGGAACGTCTGCTTGTGCCGGGCGGGCATTTTGTCTTTGTCACACCGGGACCGGACCATCTGATTGAGATGAAACAGGTTCTGTATGATCATCCCTACCGCAATATCATCAAGCCGCTGGATACTTCACTTGCATTGATCGATCAGAAGATGATTTCAGATACGTTCTGCGTTTCTGCGGATCTGATGCAGGCATTGTTTGCCATGACACCCTATGCCTACCGGACCGGTGCCAGAGGCAAAGAAAAACTGGTGCAGGCGGGATCGTTCCCTCTTACTGCCCAGTTTGTCATACGTATCTATCAGAAACAGCCGGAAGAACAACTGTGAAAGCTCACAGGCTGATTTCTTCTGGCTTTTCTTTTTCTCTGCCGGAAACAACAGCATTGCGCTGCTGCAGTGCATCATGGTTCTGCATCTTTTTCAGACTGGCTCTGACTTCTTCCTTCAACAGTTTCAGAACATAGTCAGTTGACAGAGACAGATGGGATGCCATCAGATTCACCGGTTTGCGCTGAACATAGGCACGCCACAGCAGTCCCCGGCAGCCAGGATCCGGTATATTTTCCAATACGGTAATAATATACTGAATCCGATCCAGCACCTGCTGGATTTCTTCCTCAACCAGATCTTTCTGGTGCATGATTTCCAGCCGCGGATCAGAGGATGGCTGATGATTGTCCGCCCCCATCACCTTACTCAGATCAACGGAATGTACGCCTTCGGCATTGTGGATCAGATGGCTGCGGCGCAGCTGCAGCCGCTGCAGTCTGCCAAGGTCATCAAAATAGCCGCGGCATGCCTTTTTGAAATAGGCAAATGTATACTGATCCGTGCACTCATTGTCCATCGTCATATACCTTCTTCATCCATTTGTTCATTGCATACTGCAGCTGCCTTCTGGAAATACTGAGACGGCTGGCAAGATCTTCCTGGGTATCCATTTCTACAAAGTGATGCCAGAGAATCTGTTTTGCGGATGATCCGCACAGATTCTCGGCAGCGGTAAAGACATGGTCTACCCTTGCCACATCTTCCAGCAGATACTGATACAGTTCCAGCTCTCCCCTGCCGGTTTCATCGGCTACGCCGATCTTGATCAGCTCTGGTGAAAACGACATATCCTTGAATTCCGGATGTTCTTTTTCAATCCGCTGTATTTCTGCTTTTTCCAGCAGATACAGCCGTCCTGAAATACGAATGGATGTCAGCCAACTTCGGTAATCACTGTCCTGCGCTTGTGTCATGTGTTCCCCACCCCTGTTTATTCTTATTTATGAACGTACAAAGCCAGAGCGGACTGCCTCCTCGGCAACTGCTTTGGCAACTGCCGGTACAACCCTCTCATCAAATGGCGATGCAATAATGTGATCTGTGCTGAGATCCTTCTCATCAATCAGTGAAGCAATGGCCATGGAAGCGGCGATCTTCATATCTTCAGTGATTCTGGTCGCATGGGCATCCAGGGCACCGCGGAACAGACCCGGGAAGGCAAGCAGATTGTTTACCTGATTGGGATTGTCACTCCTGCCTGTTCCCACAATCCATGCCCCGGCCTCTTTGGCTTCCTGGTAGGTAATTTCCGGTTCCGGATTTGCCATCGGGAAGACGATGTTCTTTTCATGCATGGAAGCTACCATCTCTTTGGTAACCAGACGCGGTGCAGATACACCGATGAAGATATCGGCATCTTTCAGACCTTCCGCAAGGCTCTGGTAATCTCTGCCATCCAGGTTGACATACTGCAGCAGTTCCTGGCGCAGATCATCGTATTCATCTTTGTGGCTCGGCCGCAGGCAGCCATTGATATCAAAGGCATAGATGTGATGGAAGCCATAGTGGTACAGCATGCGGATGATGCTGGATCCCGCGGCACCGGTGCCGCTGATGACAACCTTCATATTCTCCGGCTTTTCATGGCGCAGCTTCAGAGCATTGATCAACGCTGCCAGAACCACAATGGCAGTGCCATGCTGGTCATCATGGAAGACCGGAATATGCATCTGCTGGATCAATGTGCGCTCAATGGTAACACAGCGCGGTGCAGAGATATCTTCCAGGCAGATTGCCCCAAAGCTTGGCTCCAGGGCTTTGACAATCTTGATAATTTCCTGCGGATCCTTGGTATCCAGGCAGATCGGCCAGCCGTCAATACCGGCAAAGCGCTTCATTAACAATGCCTTGCCTTCCATGACCGGCAGGGCTGCCTCAGCCCCGATATCACCAAGGCCAAGCACCGCCGTACCATCTGAAACAACCGCTACCGTGTTGCCGCGGTCTGTATACTTATAGCTGTTTTCAGGATTCTTCTGGATTTCCAGGCATGGCTGGGCAACACCTGGTGTATAGGCAATGGAAAGATCATGGGCATTCTGACAGGGAACCTTTGGCTCCACTTTCAGTTTGCCATGATACTTTGCATGCAGCTGCAGGGATTCTTCGTATAAATCACTCATAACTGACTTCCTTTCTGATCATAAATATCATTGCCTCTGGCATCGATGCCGACAAAACACGGCATATCCTTTACTGTCAGTTTGCGGATGGCTTCCGAGAGCAGATCGTCAAACGCAATCGTTTCACAGGACGTGATGCAGTGTGACATCAGGGCACCGGCACCGCCGACGGCAATGAAATAGACCGCCTGATTGCGGACAATGGCTTCTTTGACTTCTTTACTGCGGCGTCCTTTGCCGATCATCGCCTTCAGTCCCAGGTCCAGCAGTTCCGGAGTATAGGCATCCATACGGGATGAGGTGGTTGGTCCGGCTGAGCCGATCAGATGAATGCCATCTGATGGTGTCGGCCCGACATAGTAGATCACACTGCCCTTTAGATCAAAAGGCAGCGGCTTACCTTCTTTGATCAGCTGTGCCATGCGCTTATGCGCCGCATCTCTGGCTGTATAGATAACCCCGGACAGCAGGACGCCATCCCCGGCATGCAGGCTTTCAATATCTTCCTCTTTCAGCGGCAGTTGGATTTTTTTCATCACAGTACGATCCTTTCATGGCGGCAGACATGGCAGCAGATATTCACTGCACATGGCAGGCCGGCAATATGAGTTGGATAATACTCGGTCTGTACTTTCAGCACAGTGGTATGGCCATGCAGGCCCATGGGGCCGATATCAAGCTTGTTGGCCTCGTTCAGCAGGCTGTCTTCGAGCTTGGCATAGCGGGGATCCGGATTGCTTTGAGAAAGCGGCCGCAGCAGTGCCTTCTTGGCAAGATAAGCACTGTAGTCAAAGGTACCGCCGATGCCAACGCCGACAACCATGGGCGGACAGGCATTGGGACCGGCCTTGGCAATCGTATCCAGCACAAACTTTCTGACACCATCCAGTCCTTCAGCAGGTTTGAGCATCTTTAAAGCGGACATATTCTCAGAGCCAAATCCCTTTGCCATCAGATCAATGGTAAAAGTATCTCCTTCAACAATATTCGTATAGATGATGGCCGGTGTATTATCACCGGAATTATGACGGTCAAACAGTGGATCACTGACTGCCGAAGCACGCAGGTAATTCCTGGTGTAGCCTTCTGCCACACCGCGCTGGATGTTTGCAGCAAGCGGTCCGTTGATATGAACATCCTGGCCCAAGGTGACATATGCCGTCACAAGGCCTGTATCCTGACAGATGGGAAGATGTTCTTTGGCAGCAATATCCGCATTTTCCAGCAGGATATCCATCACCTGGCCGGAAATGCCGGTTTCCTTCTTTCTGGCCTGCTGCAGGGCAGCCTTTACATCAGGCTGATAATGGACATTCATGCGGCCGCAGGCATCACGGATCAGCGGCACAAGCTGACCGGCTTCAATTTCTCTCATACGACTATTTTAGTACAAACAGGCCGTGTTTTCTATCATCACTGTCTGCCGGTTCATTCCTTCCCTTTCAGATCACTTGCTTTTTTCGCATTTCTGGCCCACTTTTCCATATTTTTCTGGATCTTCATCTGCCGTTTGCGGTTTTCCACCCACTCCATATCCTGACGGATATCCTCTTCTTCACTCAGATATTTCATGCCGTGCAGGCAGAGTGTTTTCACAGATGTCTGTACATACTCCGGCCGCCGGCGGTATGCCATGATCATCTTGACTTCTTCTTCGCTGAGATGCCATCCGGCATTCTCTTCATGGGAGTGATAGCCAAGCAGTTCATCCGGGGTGGTGTGAAATACATCACAGTATTTGATGATGACTGAGGCACCCGGTTCATAATGCCCGTTTTCATAGGCAGAAATGCTGCGGTGGTCAAGGCCGATCTTCTCACCAAGCTCGCGCTGTGTCATTCCTGCCTGGATCCGCAGCTTTCTCATATTGAGATTCACCCTGTGCAGGCTTTCTTCCTGTTTTCTGCTGTTATCCTGTCCATGATCTTTGCTAGACATTTCTATACCTCCGCAATTGATTGTCTGTTCACTATGTTGCCATTATAAATGGAACTACACCTTTTGCATACTGTCAGATACCGTTTGCAATCACCATACAGGAGTGCTAATATACATTAGCAGTTTAAAAGCAAGAGTGCTAAATGGAGGTGTGTAACGATGGCAAAAAGACAGTTTAAAGCCGAATCCAAGAGACTGTTGGAATTGATGATCAATTCCATTTACACGAATAAGGAAATCTTCCTGCGTGAATTGATTTCCAATGCCAGTGATGCGCTGGACAAGCGCCACTATTTATCATTGACGGATCATGATCATCCTGATGATGCAAAGGATCTCAAGATTGTGATTGAGCGCCATCCGGATACCCGTCAGCTTGTCATTGAGGACAATGGCGTTGGTATGACAGATGAGGAACTGGAGAAGAATCTTGGCACCATTGCCAGATCCGGTTCTGCAGAGTTCCGTCAGGCCATGGAAAAAGCAGATGAGGATACTAACATCATCGGCCAGTTCGGTGTTGGTTTCTATTCTGCCTTCATGGTTGCCAAGCATGTGCTTGTCGAAACAAAGAGTGTGCACAGTGACCAGGCGTATTCCTGGAGTTCCTCTGGTGAAGATGGCTATGTCATCTCCAAGATTGAAAAGGATGGTGTGGGTACCAGAATCACCCTGGATCTGAAAGATGATACCGATGATGAGAAATATTCAGACTATCTGCAGGAATACAAGATCCGTGATCTTGTGAAGAAGTACAGTGACTATGTCCGCTATCCGATCGAGATGGAGTGTGAAAAGAGCATTCCGGATCCAACCGATAAGGATAAGACGATCACAACCACAGAAGTACAGACACTGAATTCCATGGTGCCGCTGTGGAAGAAGAACAAGAATGAGATCAAGCCGGAAGAATACAATGAATTCTACAAGGCAAAGTTCGGTGACTGGGAAGATCCGCAGAAAGTCATTCACTATCATGTCGAAGGCAATGTGTCCTACACTGCCCTGCTGTTCATTCCTTCCAAGACACCGTACAACTTCTATTACTCGGATTATGAACCAGGCCTGCAGCTGTATTCCAAGGGTGTGTTCATCCTGGATAAGTGCAAGGATCTGGTGCCGGAGTATTACCGCTTTGTCAGAGGACTGGTGGACAGTGATGATCTGAATCTGAACATTTCAAGAGAGATGCTGCAGCAGGACCGTCAGGTCAAGGCCATTGCCAAGTCCATTGAAACCAAGGTGCACAATGCCCTGGAAGAAATGCTCAAAAATGACAGAGCAGGCTATGAGAAGTTCTTTGACAACTTCGGTTTGAATCTGAAGTATGGTGTTTATCGTGACTATGGCGTAAACAAAGAGAAGCTGCAGGATCTGATTCTGTTCAAGTCCAGCAAGGAAGACAAGTATGTCACTCTGAAGGAATATACAGACAGAATGCCAAAGGAGCAGAAGGCGATCTATTATGCCTGCGGCAGTTCCATCGAAGAGATCAAGCGTTCACCGATCTTTGCCAAGGTCATTGACAAGGGTTATGAAGTTCTCTACTTCCTGGATGAGCGTGATGAGTTCTTCTCCGGCATCATGCAGTCCTATGCTGACAAGCCTTTCCAGAATATTTCCAAGGGTGATCTGGATCTGGATACAGAAGAAGAAAAGAAAGCCAAGGAAGAAACTGCTGAAAAGAACAAGGATATGCTTACTGCCATTAAGGATGACCTGGATGGCAAGGTCAAGGAAGTCCGTATTTCTTCCCGTCTGAAGGATGATCCGGTGATCATTGTTTCTGATGAAGGTGTTTCCCTGGAGATGGAGAAGTATATGTCCCAGGATCCGATGAACCAGCATATCAAGGCTGAAAAGATTCTGGAGATCAATCCTGACCATCCGATCTTCAAAGTTCTGCAGGATGCCTACAAGAATGATAAGGCACAGCTGAAAGACTATGCCGGTGTCCTGTATGATCAGGCAATGTTAATCCAGGGTCTGCCGGTTGATGATCCGGTTGCTTATACCCGCAAGGTAACTGAGCTGATGCTGAAAGCTGCCGGAAGCAACGCAGGCAAAGAAGATCCTGTTGAACCTGCCAGGACAGAAGAAAACAGCGAAACAGCAGAAACTGAAAAGGCAGAAACTGAAGAAAAGACGGAAAAAGAGGAAACTGCTAACAATCAGTAACACCATTGAAAAGACGCATCATGACAATGCGTCTTTTTCATATGCAAGAAATTAGTTTATACTAATCCTATATCCTCTTAAACTGTCAAGCTCTTGCACCCGATAAGGAGATCACTTCAAATCCCCTGCTGCCATATTGTTACAATTATCTATTTTCCCGAAACAATCACAACACCAACCGGCATCATATGCAGATCGGTACCAAGAGAAGAAAGATCCACAAATCCTGCATAGCCTAGCTTCGGCGTAAAGCCAAGCCTCTCATCCTTCACCGGCTGCGGATTCACATAGATACGGTTCCTGCTAAAATAGATGTCACTGCGTTGCTGCGAAAGAAACTGTGGATTGACATCCTGTTTCTGCGCCACAGACGTCCCAATTCTCAGCACATTTTTCTCTCCAAGCACAACCACTTCACCTGTCTGATCATTGAACGCAATCGCACCATACTGCCCATCAAGACAATAGATCTTCTCAATCTGCCCTTCATTGTCAACCAGCAAAAAGTAGCTCAGTGCATCATGGGGATACTGTGAGGTTCCCTGAGCAAGAATCACATTCTTCCCCTGCTGAAAGTCCACAGGATTGATCGCATCATAGCTGATCTCAACATCTGATCTCGTTGTCCTGTTCTGATAGAGCTTTATGCCAAGAAAAACATTCAGTCCCAATGAAACAAGTACAGCGATCAGCAGAATCTTATTTTGTACTATTATTCATTTTTGCACTTATTTTATCTAATATTTCTGTATTTGCTTGTAAGTTCAAACAGTCTTATACATCGACCTTGAGAAGTTTCATTTTACCAAATCACAAATTATAGATGTTGTCACAATCAATCTATCTTTATGGTCTCATCATTTCTATAATATTTTCCTGATAGTTTCTAAATTGCAAAACGCAGTGCAACAGATCTATTGCATTGTATTGGCTTGCATTCCGATCATGGACGCAAGCAAGACAGTAATGAAAGAATCAGGAGACGCTTTTTCTTTCCTCTGCTGCCCGTCTTATCACTATTTCTGCTGCATCCGTATCAGACGAGTTCAAAGCAACAAGCACAGACGGAATGCAAGTTCACATAGCTGTCTGTCCAAAATACAACTGAATACATACAGGGAAATTGCTGCAGGTAATTCATATCTGTCTGTTATTCCGTTTTGTCAATCAGCGGAAGTGTCATAGTATAAGAGAAACCCGGATAGCCGTCACTGCTGTCATATGCAATCTTATATTGATACTCTTTCATGATAGCTTTGACATCATCCACTTTATCATCCGGAATCTTTACAGATATCTGTTCCTTGGCTGTGCTTGCTGTATACCCTTCAGCGGGACAAAGATCTGTATCATCTAGTGATTCGTCTGCGTTGTCAATAATGGTGACCATGTCCAGAAATTTCTGGTCTTCAATCTGCATACTTCCGGTATGCCTGTTCATTGGCTGATCCAGATGAAGTTCGGTACCGATATCATAGTGATCGCCATGCGGAATAATAAACTGACAGCCTTTTACATGCACTGCCGCATCATCTTTCTTCTGGCATCCACTGAAGATACCAGCAAAAACAAGACTCATCGAAAGCAGAATATTCTGGTTTAAAAACTTCGTGACCATGATGGAGAATATGCTCCTTTCCCTCTGGTTACATCTGATTGGACATAAAAGCGCGTTGCTGTAAGATACGAAGTCGTACTGTAGGAAACAGATAGAATCCACAACAAACGACACACTCTCTGATGAGCTTTGACAGCGCTACCTGTGTATTACGCATGTCGAGCTTACCGAAAAAGAGAGCATTATTAACATAGCTATTTCGGCTTTTTTCCTCAGGAAGTGTACAATAAGCAGAAGCAGCTCAAAACCTGATAAATCAGCAAAATCATACATTTGCATAATAAATCAGTGGTTACAGATATCACCGTTTTTGTACCTGCTGACTGACATACAGATCCCTCTATACTCTTTTCAGAAATACTTTAAATGATAAATGAATTAAATGAAAGAGTTGATGTATAAAAGTCAGCCATTTCTCAATAGTGAAAAGCAAAATGCTTAATTCACCCACATGGGTATGAATGCTTTAATAGGACGCATTGATCCTGAATAAATGCTGCTCCTTTAAAGATTCCCCGGTGATATGGCAATGAAACCATTGTGTTGTTCCTGCCATCAGTTCCTTTTCTTTCCCGAGAATCTCTTCCAGAAGACTGAGAAACGTATGACGATTGTTGAAGTCACACTTAACAGAGACATCAGCCCGTTCTGCAGTCTTCCTGATGGGAACCAGCTTAAGTGTATCCATGCAGATCTGTGCTTCCTGCCATGAATATCGCGGCGATAAAAACATATGCGCTCTGAACCGCATACAAGGCATACCTCAGGTACACATGCGTTCAGATTATCATGAATCCGGATCATTTCCATGACTGTTTTACAGATAGTCTCTTTCTGGCTGTCAGTGAATCTGGCAAATTCTTTTCGTATGCAGAGAATGGCAACCAGGAAGGCTGGAGCTGTTGTACCTGTTCTGGTGCAGTTACACAATTTGGTGAAGCAAGCTTCACATTTTCAAATATCTATCTGGGATCAGGAATCATTCCGGCTGGCAGATGTTTTCGGCAGTGTTTCCTTCTTTTTATCCAATGGCAGCTGAGCAAGAATAACTGCACTGAAGGTCAGCATGCAGCCAAAGATTTCCCGGATGGTCAATACCTGGTGCAGCAGCAGAAATCCTCCTATACATGCAAAGACAGATTCCAGTGACATCAGCAGGGAAGCAATGGCTGGCTCGGTGTCTTTCTGTCCGATGATCTGCATGGTATACCCTGCTCCACTGGATAAGATACCGGCATACAGGATTGGCACTGCTGCATTGTACAGATCATGCAGCGATGGCTTTTCAATGAGAAACATTGGTCCGGCACACAGCAGTCCTGCTGTAAAAAACTGCAGGCAGCTTAGCCAGATGCCATCGGTATGGGATGTGAAGTGATCCGCCGTTATGATATGCAATGCAAAGCCGCAGGCACATAGCAGTAACAGGATGTCTCCCTTTGCCAGAGAGAATGAGCCGTTCATGCACAGGAAGTAAAGACCACCTGTTGCCAGAGCTACGCTGATCCAGATGCGCTTTTGCAGGTGTCTGCCGCCCAGAGCAAGAAAGAGCGGGACAAAGACAACATAGAGAGCTGTCAGAAAGCCGGCTTTGCCTACCGCAGTGCTGATGATTCCAACCTGCTGCAGCATGGAACTGATGCCAAGCAATAAGCCGCAGGCAATGCCGCCTTTGATCAGTTCCTTCTTTGAGGAATGTACCGGTGGTACAAGTTTATGGAGAAAAGGCATCAGGACCAGTAATGTCAGACCGCCAATGATGGATCTGACACAGTTAAAGGTCCATGGACCGATACTGTCCATGGCAGCACTCTGGGCGACAAAGGCCATACCCCAGATGAATGCAGTTAATAACAGCAGAAAGCTTCCCTTGTTTTTCATGGCTGGTCTCCTTCTGTAAAGGCATGGTCAAAGGTGATTCTTGTTTCCAGGCTGGCAGGATCACACTTGAGTTCACTATTGATTCTCCGGGTAATTTCCTGTTGTGACAATGGGCATTCAAACGGGACCAGCAGATCAAAGATCAGGATAATCTTCTCTTCATCATGATCGATACGGAAATCATGCATGGTGATGCCGGCATTCATTTCCTTAAGCAGATCAAGGATTTCCTGACGGTAGTGCTGCCGCTCAGGATCTTCAGTATCAACTGGATCTGTATGCAGGGTTATATCCACATGGAGCTGATCACGGATTTCCTTTTCACATGTATCGGCCAGCTGGTGGGCACCGACAAAGCTCATCGTACTCTCAAGCTCCACATGGGCAGAACCGATCTTCTGGCCGGGACCATAGTCATGAATAATCAGATCATGCACGCCCAGTGCTTCCGGATGGGCCAGGATCATTGCTTCAATGCGGCTGGTCAATGCCGCATCCACCGGCCTTCCCAGAATCCGATCGACGATGTCTTTGGCAAGTGAGAATCCGGATTTCAGAATCAATATGGAAACCAGAGTTCCCATGATGCCATCAATCGGGAAATTTTTAAAAACCAGGGAAAGGATCAAAGAGAGCAGTGTGACACTGGTTGTCAGTACATCGCTTTTTGAATCCTGGGCACTGGCCAGAAGAATGGTGTTATCGGTTGCCTTGCCAAGGTATTGATAGAAGGATGCCATCCATACTTTGACAAGTACGGATGCCAGCAGAATGATAAATAACGGCAGTGAGAACGTAATTGTCTCTGGATGCAGAATTGAGGTAATACTGCTCTTGAACAGTTCCAGAGCGACCAGGCAGATCAGGATGGATGCACCGAAGCTGATGACATATTCCATGCGGCCATGACCGAAGGGATGGCCCTTGTCTGCTGGTCTTGCGGCCATGTGATAGCCAGCCAGTGAGACGATGCAGGTGATGCAGTCAGACAGATTGTTCAAGGCATCAGCGGTGATGGCCATGGCATGCATTACCATGCCAATGGTGAGCTTGAGGGCAAACAGGAACAGATTGCATACGATGCCTGCCCCGCTGCCAAGGGTGCCATAGGCAAGCCTTACACTTTCTTTCTGGGTATCCTTTGCGTCCGGGATCAGTTTTTGTACCAGCCATTTCGTCATAACTGGTATTCTACACCGGTTGTCCTCCTTCTGTCATGTCTCCTCTTCGCAAAAAGCAGCTGTTTTGCAGTCCCGGCTGCCACTGGCATAAAAAGCAGATCAAGAATGGAAGTGCAGGATGGCACCAGTACGGCCATGGCAATGATTCTCATCACAGCATAGAATGCACAGAGATACAGTGATGTTTTCATGCAGCTTTCCTGTCTGGCAGCATAGCGTACAGAGACAAGTACAGCATCGGCTTCCAGTAGAATAAATACGGGTTCTTTGAAGAACAGATGGCACACCAGCAGATAGCCTTCCATGATCGCTGTGCCTATTATGGCCGGAAGAATCATATCTTTATGCAGATGTAGGATTGCCATGGCAAGAATGACTGTGCCAAGCAGGAAGGCCGGCACCTGCAGATACTGGGCAGCCATGCCATAGGCAAACAGCAGTCCTGTCATCATCAGCTGGTATTGTACTTTTGTATTCATGTTCACATCCCCTCTTTTCTTTGACAGCTATGATGATACGGAAAAGATTTGGTTTTACTGTACGTGTTCGCGTACAATAAAAGAAAAAGGAGTCTTATGCAGCAGAGAGATCGTGAGTATATTACGTTGTTACTATTACAGTATCTGAGTGAGGAAAGTGATGCCGGCAGCCCCATTTCCCTGGTGCAGATGCAGAGCTTTCTGAGTGAGCATGGCATCAGTGCCGACCGCCGTCCTTTGTATCGGACTCTGGATGCGATGGAAAAAGCAGGATATCCGCTCGTGCGTGTGCATAAAAACAATGCCTATACGTACTATCTGGATCACCGCTTTTCACTTGGTGAAGCATTTGTACTGGTGGATGCCATCCGTTCTTCTTCTGCTTTGACAACGGAAGATAAACAGGCATTTTATGAGAAGCTTAGAGATCTCTTGTCACATCGGGAAAGAGATATGCTGCCGATTGTAACAAGTGTCAAAGAGAAGACGGAAAACCGGCAGGTGCTTGCCACAATTGGTCTTTTGATCAATGCCATTGCCTCGTATCATCTTGTTTCTTTTCACTACTATGATCTAACTCCGGGAAAAGAGAAAAAGATGCGCCGTGATGGTGCTGTGTATACGATGATGCCGGTGTGGCTGTATGCCAATGACGGACGTTATTATGCAGTCTTCTGGAGTGATAAATATCAGGGATTATCTTCTTACCGCATTGATAAGATGGATGATGCCCGTATGATGGATGCAATCCATGATCCGGTCCGCTTTGATCCTGAGGAATGGATGCGCAAGACATTCCATGCCTATACCGGAGATGCCGATACTATTACGGCTGTCTTTGACAACCGTATGGCCCAGCAGCTGTTTGATCAGTTTGGCATGGATATCATTATCTCGCATCGTGATCAAGATCACTTCACGGCTTCGATCCCTGCTGCCATCACCCCTACCCTGACAGCCTGGCTGCTGCAGTTTGGTGATCAGGTGCATGTATTGAAGCCACATTCTTTGATTGACAGTATGATTGCCATCGCTGATGGCATTCAGAAAAACTATAATAGTAAGCAGGAGGCAGAACATGAGCGATCCAGAAAAGATTGAAGCCCTGCAGAAGATTATTGATGCAGGCAAGAAGATTGTGTTTTTTACCGGAGCTGGTGTTTCCACAGACAGCGGCATCCCGGATTTCCGCTCACAGGACGGACTGTACCAGATGAAGTATGCCTATCCGCCGGAGGAGATTGTTTCCCATACGTTCTTTTACAAGCATCCTGATGAGTTTTATCGTTTCTATCATGACAAGATGCTGCACCTGGACGCAAAGCCAAACTATACCCATGAATTCATTGCAAAGCTGGAAGAGAAAGGTAAATCGCTTGGTGTAGTGACACAGAACATTGACGGCCTGCACCAGAAAGCCGGCAGTAAGCATGTGTGGGAGCTGCATGGCTCCACCCTGCGCAATTATTGCACAAAGTGCGGCAAACACTTCTCAGCAGAATATGTTGCCCAGAGCAAGGGCATTCCGTATTGTGACAAGTGCGGCGGCATCATCCGTCCGGATGTTGTCCTGTATGAAGAAGGTCTGGATGAGGAAGTTGTCCAGGGCGCTGTTGATGCCATTGAGCAGGCCGATGTCATGATTGTGCTTGGCACAAGCCTGGTTGTCTATCCGGCTGCCGGCTTATTGAGATACTACCGTGGCAATCACCTTGTTCTCATTAACAAATCAGTTACCCCATATGACCAGCAGGCAGACCTGCTGATTCAGGATACCTTTGCCAACGTGCTGCCAAAGATTAAAATCTGAAAGAAACAGCAAGACCTCAGAGTTTATGGCTCTGAGGTCTTTTCTTACGGCTGATGAATCATGTTCAATGCATCTTTTCTGATGTAGACAGATACGGATCCGCCATTGCAGGCAAAGGTACCCGTGCCATCCTGGCTGATCGTTACTTCCTGATTCACATGGCCAAGGGCATCCACCATTGTCACACCTGCCAGTTCTTTTGACACATACATCTGTTTATATCCGCCGGCATTGTCACTCATGATCACAGCAATGCCGCTGTCTGAATGATCATTATCTCCGGCTCTTGTAAAGCCGACAACATTGGCATCATCAAAATAACTGGTCTGCTGGCCATAGGCAAACAGATGCCGGATCTGGATCAGTGTGGGAAGCTCTGCGACCGGGCCATAATTGTCATGCGGGATGCCATAAAGATCTCCATAGAATACACAGGGAATGCCTTTGTCAATTAAAAGAATCAGTGCGTAGGCAAGCGGCTTGAACCAGCCTTCAATCCATGACTGCAG
Organism: Lactimicrobium sp.; assembly: GCF_036453465.1. Classification (NCBI taxonomy): domain Bacteria; kingdom Bacillati; phylum Bacillota; class Erysipelotrichia; order Erysipelotrichales; family Erysipelotrichaceae; genus Lactimicrobium; species Lactimicrobium sp. Next base: position 8,643 of record NZ_JAZHUW010000001.1, on the reverse strand, counting down.
GGCCTGTCCGGGCTGGGTGTCATGGTTATCAACAAAGGTGACAGCCTGTGCGGACCGCTGCAATACCAGCGTATTGTTCCAGATCGAGCCCATGTCATAGTTGCCCCACCCATGAGAAGCATCATAGAAATGATAATGCAGCGGCACATCAAACAATGACATGGTGTTGTTGGTAACATCCAGATAATGCAGCAATCTGCCATCATCACCATTCCAGTACTCACCTAGTGCAAACAGATTCTTCTTTGCATAGCTGCGCATATTGGCAAGCCAGTCACGGAAGAATTCGAAGTGGATATGTTTGACTGCATCCAGCCGTACCCCATCCGGATGGACCAGGTCGAGGTACCATCTGCCCCATCGATTGAGTTCCTCAATGACTTTGGGATCTGTCATATCCAGATCACATCCCATCAGATAGTCAAAGTTGCCATCTTCAGGATCCACATCAGAATCCCAGTGTTTGCCCACAAAGCGGAAAATGGAAGAACGATGGCTCTTTTCATCCCAGTCAGTACCGTTGAAACAGGTATGGTCCCAGATAAACGGATCATATTTTCCCTGTCTGCCTGGGAAAGTAAACTTTGTCCAGGCAATGATTGTCTCAGTTCCGGAGATATCCTGTTCGCGGTTGCTTGGGTTGTCTTCAATGGCTTCAACTTCTTCGGTTTCATCGGCACCCATCTTCTGGTTGAAGACCACATCTCCCAACACTTTCAACCCCTGCTTATGCATGGCACTGACACAGTCCAGGTATTCCTGTTTTGTGCCGTATTTGGTTCTGATGGTGCCTTTCTGGTTAAATTCACCAAGATCATAGAGATCATAGATGCCATAGCCAACATCATGTATGCCGCCCTGTCCTTTAGTGGCCGGCGGCAGCCAGATCATGGTCAGTCCAAGTGAAGAAAAAGAAGGCGCAAGTGCTGCTGCCTTCTTCCAGAATGATCCATCTTCACTCAGATACCACTCAAAGCACTGCAGAATTGTCTCATTGCTCTGTTGTGACATTCGTTACTCTTTCTGTGCAGAAGCCTTCTGAACTTCCTTTTCAAAGTATGCCTTGGACTCATCAAAGCTCATGCCAAGGGAAGCACCGATCTCATCATAGAGATAACGCTCTGCTTTCTGCAGATATTCATCATCAATCGATGCCAGCTTCTTGTGATTGGCAATGCGCTCCTCATTGCGGGCATAGGATGTCTTGATGATCCTGACAAGATCCTCAATGTCATCCCCCTTCATCAACGTCGCATACTGACTCTTCATGTTCGCAGGCTTACTGACAAGTGTCTCAATATCCGGTGTATTGTCAATGAGCTCACGGATCTGCTGGCGGGTGACAAGGTCACGCAGATGGCCTCCCTTGTTGGAAACCGGGACCTGCATCTTCACCGATCCATCCGGTTTCAGGTATGGCACGAGAATATAGCACTGCTCACCTGTAAAGTCACTTTTCGCAATCCGGACAACCCTGCATACATCTCTGCGGTATACAACGAGGTCACCCTTCTTATATCTTTTCTGATCCACGGTTATCACCCCTTTCGCTAACTGACATTATAGCATAAAAAGGGCTTTTTTTCCAGTTATGGGGTCAGCGGTGCAGCTCGGTCATGCCATTTACAGATGGCTGACTCAGAACTTTGACTGCCGCAATGATGGATTTAACTTCAAGAATAATCGGAATGGCAATGGTCCACCAAAATATCAGTGTCAATAACAGATACTTCAGACCGCGCTTGTTATCACCTGCATAGAAATGATGAACGCCAAAGATGCCAAACAGAAAGGCCAGCAGTGCATAGACAGCCGCATTGACTGTGACCGTATCACTTTCACGGGCAAATGCCTCATCAATGGTATCGGGTTCTGTATGACCATCATGCAGAACTGCCATGACTTTGCCATCTCCTTCATACACATCCACTTTGTCACCCTGCATGGGTGTAAAGTTGAAGGCAGACAGCGGCAGTTCCTTCAATGTATTGTTATGATAGTTCCCAAGTGATACCGTTCTGTGTTCCTGGTCAACTTTCAATACTTTCCAGCTCATATGCATTCACCCCCATTGGTAAGGTCATGATAGCATAGGTGCCTGCTGTCTGACTCTTAAGAATGCATCAAATGATCTGGACAAGGAAATATTTGAGATAATCGGTTTCCGGTACTGCCACCAGAACCGGATGGTCCATGGAGGCATGTCTTTCTTCGACAATGCGCACCTGTACGCCTGCCTCTCTTGCGGCATCTTTTAACATGTCTTTGAAAGCTTCGGTCGGCATGAAGTGCGAACACGAACATGTGGCCAGATACCCGCCTCTAGGCAAAAGTTTCATTGCCATGGCATTGATGCTTGTATAGCCGCTGCGGGCATGTCCATATGTCTTTCTGCTTTTGGTAAAGGCCGGTGGATCCAGGATGATCAGATCAAAGAACGCATGTTCTGCCCGTAGTTTCGGTAATACTTCAAAGACATCTCCCTGCAGAAAGTCCATCTTGTTTTCAATGTGATTGAGGATCGCATTCTTTTTTGCCATATCCAGGGCATCCTGAGAGATATCCATGGCGGTGACATGCTTTGCCCCGCCCATCACAGCATTCATGGCAAAGGAGCCTGTATGCGTGCAGCAGTCCAGCACAGTTCTGTCTTTGGCAAGATGTCTGACCGCCATACGGTTGTATTTCTGATCCAGAAAGAACCCTGTCTTCTGACCGTTTTCAACATCCACTTCATATTCAACGCCATTTTCATGTATATGCACAATGGGTGTATCCGGATGGTTTTCGCCATACCATCCCTTGTACTGTTTCAAACCTTCCTTTTTGCGCAGTTCACCTTCATTGCGCTCAAAGATGCCATGAATGACTTCACCCTTTTGTGCCAGCTGATCAACCAGCTGTTTGTAGATGATATCCTTGACCTGTTCCATGCCATAGCTGGCAACCTCCGTTACAAGAATATCTTCATAGCGGTCTACTGTTAAACCGGGCATCTCATCACTTTCACCATGAATCAGCCGGCAGGCCCTGAAATCTTCTGGCATGACATCCAGACGATACTGCAGCGCATATCTGACTCTTCTGGCCCAGAAAGCTTCATCAAAGACATCATTGGCATTGCGTGACAGCAGACGGATACGGATCTTACTCTGTTCACTGTAAAAGCCTGTACCAAGATAATTGTCACGGCTGCCAAACACATCAATCAGACAGCCGTTTGTTATATTTCCTTCCTGTGAAACAATCTCATCTTTATATACCCAGGGATGCCCGTCATGAATGCGGTTAGCCTGTTTTTTGGTCACAATAGCCCTTGGGTATGTTCTTTCCATCTTCATATGCAATTCTCCCGGCCATTATCCTAGCACAGAAAAAGAGTGTTTCCGGAAAGAAACACTCGATTTGCTTATCTGGAACCCTTGTCGTACGGAATACCTTCTGCTTTCGGGGCAGCCGAATTGGCAGAGGTGAAGGCAAGCACAACCAGGGAGATGATGTATGGCATCATGTTGTATACCGTGCTTGGAATATTCAGGGCACGTAGGAACGGGATGCCGGTGTAAACATTGGAAAGTGCACGGAAGAAACCGAACAGCAGTGCCGCAAAGCCAATGCGCCATGGTTTCCACTGACCGAAGATCATGACGGCCAGTGCCAGGAAGCCAAAGCCGGCAACACCGACTTCGAATTTCCATTCAGAGACACCGGCTGTGATATAGGCAATACCGCCCAGTCCGCCAAGTACACCGGAGATCAGTACACCTGCCCAGCGCATCTTATAGACATTGATACCGACAGAGTCAGCTGCCTGTGGGTTTTCACCACATGCTCTTAAGCGCAGACCGAACTTTGTCTTATACAGAACAATGAAAGAAATGATCAGGGCTGCCAGGGCAATGGCCATGAACCAGCTGAATTCGAAGCTGCCAAAATACATGACAAACTTCTTTTTCTGATCGACATATGCCAGAATCGTACTGACATCTGAGGAATCATGCGCTGTGTTGTATGTTCTGACAATGACGGATGCCACCGCGGTTGCAAGCAGGTTCATAGCGGTACCGATCAATGTCTGATCGGCGTTGAAGTTGATGCAGGCCACACCAAGCAGGCAGGCAAATAAAGCACCAAAGGCTGCAGCGGCCAGACAGACAATCAGGATCATGAAGAATGCCGGTGTGGAGGCAGGCATGAGTTTCATGGCCAAAGCACCGCCCATGGCACCAAGTACCATGATGCCTTCCAGACCGAGGTTGATGACGCCGGAGTGTTCAGAGAAGCAGCCGCCCAGGGCAACTAAACCAAGCACGGAGGCAAAGATTAACATGTACTGTAATAACAGGGTCATTTCTGGGCACCTCCCTTCTCAGGTTTCTGATGATTCTTATCTTTTGTGCCGATCTTGTTCAGCACATACTTGAAGAACAGTACGAAGCCGCAGGCATAAATGATGATGCCGGAGATCAGATCAGAGATCTGGGAGGCATATACCATACGGTCGATCATGGAACCGCCATCGGTGATGGACTGGATAAAGAATGAAGCAAAGATCGTACCAATCGGATTCAGGCCGCCAAGGAAGGTTGCGGCGATACCGTTGAAGCCCATGCCCGGTACAGCAGCGGCTGTTGTTTCCCACTTGGAGAAGCCGGACAGATACATGAAGGCTGCGCCGATACCGGCGAGTGCACCGCCAATGGCAAGCGTGACAACAATGTTTTTCTTTTCCTTCATGCCGGCATACTTGGCAGCATTTTTGTTAAAACCGGTTGCCATGATTTCATAGCCGAACTTAGTCTTTTTCAGGATAATCCAGATCAGAATGGCAATCAGAATGGACAGCGGAATTGCAATTGTCACGTTGGCATTGTTGTTAAACAGTTTGCCCAGACCCGCACCTGGCATCAGGGAAGATGGAGATGCCGCGTCAAGGGACAGTGTATATGGGGATGCTGTATCCTTGGCACCGTTGGAACTGAGAACCGTGTTGGTGATATACAGCATGATCCAGTTGAGCATGATGCCGGAAATGACTTCATTGACATTGCGGTATGCTTTCAGAGCACCGGAGATCACGGCCAGGATGGCACCGGCTGCCGCTGCGGCAAGTACACATACATACCAGGGCAGATGCCAGAAGAGTGCACAGGACAGGGCTGCCACAGCACCGGCTTCATACTGACCGGCTGCACCGATATTGAACAGGCCTGCCTTGTAGCAGAAGCAGATGCTCAATGCACACATTAACAGTGGTGCCGTCTTGACAAGAGTATTGCCAAGGGCCTTGAGTCTTGCCGGTGTGGTATTGCGGCTCATAAAGTTGAGCAGAATTGTTGAAATTGCTTTGCCGGCATCCTTTGGTGAAATGATGACCAGAACAAGATAGCCGATCAACAAACCGATGACAATACAGATCAAAGAAGCACATACGGCCTGTACGCCAGGCTGTTTCCAGAAACTTTTCTTCTTCATGAACGGGCCTCCTGATGATCACGCTTGGCACCGGACATATACAGGCCAAGTTCTTCGACCGTTGTTTTCTTCGGGTCGACTTCGCCGACAATCTCACCTTCATACATCACCAGGATGCGGTCAGAAAGATTCATGACTTCATCCAGTTCCAGTGAGACAAGCAAGACGGCATCGCCGGCATCCCGCTGGGCAATGAGCTGCTTATGGATATATTCGATGGCACCAACATCCAGGCCGCGGGTTGGCTGTACTGCAATGAGCAGTTTGTGCTGGCGGTCAAGCTCTCTTGCCACAATGGCCTTCTGCTGGTTGCCGCCGGACATGGAGCGGGTAATGGTCGCTGCTCCCTGGCCGGAGCGGATATCATACTGTTTGATCAGCTTGTTGGCATAGCTGCGGATGGCACCGGTTTTTAGGAAGCCTGCCTTATTGGTGAATTCCGGTTCAAAATAGCGCTGCAGAACAATGTTGTAATCCAGCGGGAAATCCAGGACAAGGCCATGTTTCTGGCGGTCTTCCGGAATATGGGAAAGCAGATGGTTGCGCTGACGGATCGTATCATGCGTAATATCTTTGCCATCGATGGTGATGGTCCCACCCGTGGTCTGTTCCAGTCCGGTCAGGCCATAAACAAGTTCGGTCTGGCCATTGCCATCAATACCGGCAATACAGACGATCTCACCGGCATGCACATCAAAGGAAACGCCTTTGACAGCATTGTTCTTGTGCTTGCGGGAAGGCACCACCAGGTTCTTCACGGAAAGTATGGTTTTGCCAGGCTTTGCCGGTGTCTTGTCAACAACCAGCTGTACATCACGGCCGACCATCATGCGGGAAAGTTCCTGCTCGTTGGTATCTTTGACATTAACTGTGCCAATGCATTTACCCTTGCGCAATACAGTAACCCGGTCAGCAACTTCCATGATCTCATTCAGCTTGTGGCTGATGAACAGGATGGACTTGCCTTCCTTGACAAGGTTCTTCATGATCTGCATCAGATCTTCAATTTCCTGCGGTGTCAAGACAGCCGTCGGCTCATCAAAGATCAGAATGTCATTGTCACGGTACAGCATCTTGAGAATTTCAGTACGCTGCTGCATACCGACAGTGATATCGGAAATGAGGGCATCCGGATCAACCTGCATGCCATACTTTTCACTGAGGGCAAGCACCTTCTTTCTTGCCTCGTCGGTCTGCAGGATGCCATGTTTGGTATCCTCCACACCGAGAATAATGTTCTGCAGTACGGTAAAGCACTGCACTAGTTTGAAGTGCTGATGGACCATGCCGATGCCAAGACGGTTGGCATCGGTCGGGTCATGAATCTCTACAACCTTTCCATCTTTCTTGATGGTACCCTCTTCAGCCTGATACAGGCCAAACAATACAGACATCAGTGTTGACTTGCCAGCGCCGTTCTCGCCAAGCAGGGCATGGATCTCGCCCTTCTTCAACTGCAGAGTGATATCATCATTGGCGATAATTCCCGGGAATCTCTTCGTAATATGCAGCATCTCTACTGCATACGGTGTTTCATCCGCCATGATTAATGATCTCCTTTCTTGTTGTAAATCCCTTAGCTCTATTGTAATGCAAATCGTACCCCACAAACAATGAAAAAAGACTGCAGATTGTTCTCTGCAGTCGTAAATTTTCAGGAATGAAACAAGGTAATTACTTCAGGCTTCCCTGGTAGTCAACCTTGACAACACCATCGTACTTGGACAGATCAACAGTTGTATCATTATCAACTTTCAGATCGCCATTGTAGAGTTTGCTGACGAGTTCCTTGTAATCATCTTCTGTGAAGCCATCGCCCCACTGTGTGGAATCAGCCAGCTGGACATAGTTCTTGCTCAGATCTGTTCCGGAAACAAGGCCCAGATTATCAGCCTTGCCAGCATAGTCGCTGTCCCACTTGCCAGCCTTGATGCCATCAAGAACTGCATTGACAGTTGCAGCAAGACCCTTCATAGCAGAAGTTACTGTCATGCCTTCACCATACTTGCCATCGATTGTTGCAGCCTGGTCGACATCGACACCGATCAGCTTGCCATTGACCTTGGCAGCAGCCTCAGCAGCAGATGTGTAGATAGAACCGCCGGCAGCGAAGACAAGCTCTGTTCCACCGGAGAACCATGTATCCATAGCAGCTGTGATATCAGCGTTGCCTGCAAATGCGCCGCCATAGACATACTTGATTTCAACATCGCTCAGACCAAGTTCCTTGGCTGCTTCATTGGCGCCCTGTACATAACCATAGCCGTATCTGATAACAGCCGGCACTGCCATACCGCCAAGATAGCCAAGCTTCTTATAGCCAAGCTTTACAGCTGCATAGCCTGCCATGTAGCCAGGCAGCTCTTCCTGATAAACAGCTGTGTAAGTATTGTCTCTTGTCCAGCCTGTCTCATTGGAATTTGTGTCCAGATCACTCTGGGAAACATCGATACCAACGAATTTGACATCCGGATAGTTGTCAGCTTCATCCACGATTGCCTTTGCGAATGCATAGCCAGGCATCACAATGATGTTGTAGCCTTCCTCAATGGCCTGTTCAATGGAAGCCTCACGATCTGCATCGGCATCAGAAGCCGGCTTGTAGTAGTTGAACTTTGCACCGTTCTTCTCTGCCCATGCCTTGGATGCTTCATAAGTTGTCTGGTTGAAGGACTGGTCAGTAATGTCACCATAGTCAGTGATCATGGCCACTTTCATGTCAGAACTGTCACTAGAACCAGAAGCCGCTGAAGATGATGATGAGGCTGCAGTACCACTGCTTGATGAGCCGCAGGCTGCGAGCGAAATGCTCATGAAGCCTGCCAGAGCTGCTGTTAAGAATTTCTTCATTTCTTTCCTCCTGACGTGATTTCACGCTACTATCATTTTATGAAAATCTGAAAGCGTTTGCAACGTATCTTTAACATTTGGGTGCTATAGAGCATGAAGTTTGTCTTATACTGAAACAATTTTCAAAGCTTCAAATCTTTCAGATAAAATACGGGGATTGTGTATAATGTTGCGTGCATTTATAAAGGATAAGCGTATGAAACAGATTCGAATCGTAAAAACCGGCATCAATGGCGAAGGCATCGGCTATGAACATCATAAGCCCGTCTTTGTCAAAGGTGCTTTGATTGATGAAACCGTACAGTATGAGGCTGACCA